>JBAXYC010000008.1:0-17201 GCA_037127615.1 bacterium
TCCTGAGGAGTACCCTCCACTCTGCAATCGCGGAAGAAGGCGTGAAACTTTTCGGCAAGCCCATAGAGATAATCAGCAATTATAATGACATAAAAAAAGTATTAAAAATTCCACTTAGCCCAAAGTCCTTCTACGAGTACGAAGGGACTTTCCTACTCGCTTGGGAGAAAGTAGGGGTTAGCGTACCGCATGTCGTAGAGGAAGGAACTATTGACGGTAGTTATTATTTGCTGATGGACTTCATCGATGCAAAAACTCTTCAAGAGACATATAAAAAAGGAGAGATGATTCGTAAAGAAATTTTTATGAAAATGGGAAGTATGTTGCGCACAATGCATACTGCTACGTCTGAAGGTTTCGGTTCAATAAAAGACGGAAAAGGCAGGTATGCACAATTTAATGAGTGGCTCGCTGATGAGATAGCCCGTAGAAGACCCGACATCGATGAAGTTGGTGACGACTTCTCTGTTGCGGTCACCACTCTCAGTAAATTTATTGGATCATCGTCTGAAAGTAGGTACTGTCATAACGACTTTGCGTATCAAAATATTTTTGCAACTGAGCCATTAACTGTTTTTGATCCTGTTCCAGTTCTCAATCATCCCTATATGGATTTGGCTGGCGCTATCATAAAGGCGATCGGGCGCGGGATAAGTGACGAAGCTGCTGAGCAGCTCATCAAAGGATACTCCGATGGCGCCGGTGATTTGGATCGTGCAGCACTCCAAGCTGCCCTCATCGTCCAGAGTCATATGCTGTTTACCGTCTGGAGTCAGACCGGAAAAGAACAAGGGATAAAAGACGTACGGGCGTATTTGGAGAAAACGAATAATTTACTAACGATATAGATATCAGAAGAACAGCAGGCCTTAACTTGAGCTTATTTTCTGTGCCGTGCATATATAATTGACAAATATATTTTAATATGCCACTATGCGATTAGTTGTTTTTTAACACACGGATAGAGGTCTCCCAAGGAAGACCCCGGTGCTCCGTTTAACAATGCACCAAAAGCAAATACTGTGAGACGAAAAGATATACCATTCTTTGTATACGCACCCGATAAGCACGGAAAGGAAAAAGGCACTCAACTGCTTGGCATCAATCATTTATCAAGTCGTGACACGAACGACCTGACCCTAGGGGATCTCATTAATTTCCTCAAACAACAAAACATCCCCGTCGACACCGTCAGGTTACCGAAAAGTTTCATTACACGGACGTTGATGGCTATCGAAATAATGGATGCGATACAAGCTGAACCTGTCGGCAAAAAACCGGTTCTCTTGCGCGATGTCCTGGCAAAACCCGGCATCTACAAGGTGCGAAATGAAGCATTTTCTGCGGCGATCGTCATCACCACCGATGGTAAGGCCTTATACGTCAATGACAATTACGTCGGCGACGTAGTCCCGAAGGCTTTCCACGAGAAACTCGTCTGGAGAACAAAGGACCAAGCGCCATCGCGGGTGAATGCTTGACCGCAGCAACAACAAAGACGCACAACCTTCGGGAAGTGCGTCTTTTTATGATCATCTTGGAGGGCGGCTTTATGTTTACCATAAGGAAACTTCCTTGTCATGCGCATAGCGGTTTCTCTTTTGCAAAAAATATCATATAATCTTTCCAGGACAGTTCCACAATTTTCCGTTCCAACCGTAGGTCACTTTTGACCGAACAACGAGGCACACATGTCGCGCCTACAATGCTCACACGAGCAAGAGAAGTTGGAGACTATCGCCCGCCAGCACGAAAACTGCTTGCGGGTTTTCTTTTGTTTGACATTTCATATTATTTATGCTATTTTACATACGTAGTAGTATTTTGACATAGACACACTGGTGGGGTTGGTTCTACCTCCGAGAGCATGGATGTGCTTTGAGAGGTAGAGCAAACAACATTAACCAAATACTTAGTTTATGATAACCATATTCACAACAGACGGCGCAAACCCTCGCGTGCAGATCGGCACCACAGAAGCAAACATCGCGGAGGATAAGGACAACAACGTCCTGCACGCGGTCGTCAACACGAGCGGGTGCGAGGCGGCGGCTGCTCTGCTTGAGGCGATCAATAATCTTACGCCGCAGGCTGCCAACGAGCTTGAAACCCTTCTCACGATTATCTATCGGGCGGGGCTTACGGCGAAATAATCACAGCAAATGGTGCTACACGCACTCGGTGAAAATCCGAAGCCACAAGGCTTGAATAACCGCGCCTCTCTCTGAGTAGGCGCGGTTTTAATTTTCATATATAAATTGGAGTCAAACTCCCTGGCTACGGTTTGACTTCCCTGTCTAAAAGTACTAGATTTTGCGTATAGGGTGTCTAACGGCACTTACAACAAACTGCGGTCAACTCCAGAAAACGAACATCGACAATTGAATTATGAAAAATACTCAACTACATACGGCCACGGTTAATAAATGCGACTTTTGCTGCCGCAATGTCGAGCACACGATTCAGTGTGCAATCTGCAAACGGAATATGTGCATGGACGAAGGGGGCAAAAGGCACATTGCCTTCAGTGTTGAAATCGGACGGTATACCGACGACTGCCATCTTTATGGCGGATATGTTTGTAAAGAATGCGCCGATAAAAACTGCAATCTGACGACCAAGGAATTGTTTAATCTCATGCTCGATCCTGCTGTCGCCAAGTATCCAAAAAACAATGCTGACGACTTCTTTCTGGCAATGATGGTCGACCTCGGCAATATCACAAACCAGCAAGTTTGTCAGGCGCGCGCTGAAGCAAAATCCGGACAGAGTGTCACTGATGTGCTCCTCGGGCTCAAACTGGTCACTCCGGCATATCTGGCCACAGCAAAGGCTGCGCACTTCGGCACTGATGTGGTCGTCATTCGCGATACCATGATCAGCTCAATGGTGGTCGGGTTAATCAAACCCTATCACGCGTGGCGTTACAGGATTATGCCAATCGAAAAAAGGGAGACGCACGTTGTTTTTGCTGTTGAAGATCCAGCAGACGTTGGCACATTTGATTCGCTTGCTCACTTGTTGTCAACTGACATTGTGATTCAGGTCGCCGCGAGTGATGACATGGAGGCAGCGCTCAAGAAGTATTATCCTGACGGCGAAGTCGCCGGCAAATCCTTGCGCGAAGAAGATCTTGAAGACAACGAATAGACCGACTACGATATCAAAAAACTATGACCCATACACGTCCAAATCGTGTGTGGGTTATTTATTTTACAAAAATAATAAATTTCGATCGAGGTCTTCACTGTCAGTTCCTTTTACTCCTTGACTGAGAGCGTTGTGAGTGGATGCAAGGTATACAGTGCGTTTACCAAATTTATTTTCGAGAGAGTCGATCTGGCTGTGAATCAATTCGAATTTACTTGATCGGATACTGTCCCCAAATAAATCTGTCTGACTGGTGGTGCTGGAAACGAGGTCGTGAAGGGTGACCCCCGTTGTACGGTAGAGGGTTCCTTTGGTGTGCATTTTTGGAAATTCTTTTCTGGCCAATGAAATAATACTCTCAGGTGCATTTGTGGGAGATGATAGTGTCACCATACATGTAGCGAAATGAAAATCTTTTGTCTTGAGAAAAAAAGATACTTTTTTGGGTGAAAGCTTGAAATGCCTGGCTTTTGCGCACACGTCCTCTATGTGTTTTGAGAGCTGCGAGAGTAGAAATAGGTTGTCGTTTGTGGCAGGATGAAAGGATCGTGTGCGCTGCATTGATGAGTATACTGTCTTTGGAAGCGGGTCGAGTTCCATGACGGATATGCCATTGAGCTCTTGCCAGATCACCTCATACGGTTTTGAAAAATTGTGACGCACCCATGCGAGCTCCTTACGAGCAAACTCACCCGCAGTATGTATTCCTTTTCGTGTCAGCGACTCGGCAGTCTTTGGACCGATACCCCATATTTTTCCGATCGGTGTTTTTGCTAGAAAATCTGGTGCCATGGCTTTATCGATCACGGTGAGACCGTTTGGTTTTTTCCATTTTGAGGCGACTTTTGCGAGCACTTTTGTCGGCGCAAGGCCAATGGAGATCGATAGAGCAAGCTCCTCATTTATTTCTTTTTTTATACGCTGCGCAATCTGTAAGTATGTCATCTTGAGGGGGCGATCGAGTCCGGTGAGGTCAGCAAAGCATTCGTCGATGCTGTACTCCTCCACATCGTCTGCATAGCGACGTACGATGTCGAACATCTTGCTCGAATAGTGAGCGTAGGAGGCATAGTCACCCGGCATGATGACGACACTTGGAAAATCTCTCTGTACTTGATATATCGGCATACCGCGGACAATGCCAAGAGCTTTTGCTTCATACGATAAGGCTGAGACAATACCGCGCTCCTCGCCAGTCACTACAGGAAGTCCTTTGAGTTTGGGGTTTTTGGCAACTTCAACACCCACAAAAAATGCATCCCCATCCATATGTAAGATTATTTTTTGTTCCATGCTTCTATTATAGGTGAACGATAGTTCACTGGCAATAGTGTGATACCAAAAAAATGTATTTAAATAAAAGCCGCGCAACTTTCGGGGAAAGTTGCGCGGCGGCTTGATCTTCTATTGCACGACGACTTCGTTGCGCGGAACCCAGAACGGCTGTTTGGTCATTTCAAATTGACCGATGTGGTTGTCACCAATTACTTTTATGTGATAGACCACTGCTGAATTTTTGTTCTTAGCGAGCTTTTTAGCCTTGCGCCATATCTTCACCTGCTCGTTGATCGGGATTTTGACGAGGATGTGTAGCACCTCTGGGGTCAGTCGCTCGGGGTCCCCCTTCTTTTTGTCGAGCATGGGCGCAAGATCTGGATGGAGGTTACATATTGCAAGGATACGAGTGATCGTCGCCGAGTAGTCACTAAACTTTTCGACAAGACCGTCAAGGTTCAGACCCTCCTTCTCCATGATGGCATGCAATGCACGTGATGCGCCGAGCGCTGTATGATCTCCGCCGCAGTGCTCATCCATGTGGCGCCTGATCAGTGGGTTGTATGGCCACTTATCGATCGTCACCACTGGAATCAGGGGTGGTGGAAGCTCTGCAAAAAGCTGCTCGCGTTGCTCTTCAAGCTCCGGTTCCTTTTTTTTCACCATGTTTTCCATGTTTTGGAATGTTTCCTCGATCAGGAGTTCTGAGGTCGGCACAAGCCGGCACTCATGAAATCCGTTGGTAGGCTCCTTGTTGTTGACCGGACTGTCCGTGACTGGTCGAGCCACGATTTCCCAGTCGGCAATGGTCTCACCATGCGCCAGTAGGACGACGGCCCCATCTGGTTTTGGTGCTTTGACCTTATAGACATCACCATGTTCCACCTCCATATTTTCATATGAAGGCTTCCATGACATCGTAAATGGCATGTATGTGTCGTCACCGGTCAATTGATATTTGATATGTGCAACGTGTTCAGTTGGGGCGATACCCTCAACGTGTTTCGCCGCATCCCATAAGGAACGGACGGCGGTAAAGCCGTTTTTCCGGAGGAAGTAAACTCCTTGCGGATCATCGCTTGGCACTGCCGTAACCCCTTTCGAAATCACGACTGATACAAGCTCCAGGGTTACGAATTTTTCCTCAGCCAGAGCGGTAGCTGCTGGCTCGGTCGCAATCGGTTGCTCTTTATTTTTTTTCATACGGCATTCAGTTGTTATGGCACACGGTAAGGTGTGCGGGCTATGGTTGTTGCTGCAAAAACCATATCATATGAAGATGATTTATTCAAATATCATTTGTTGACTTTCAAATTTTCATATTGTAATGTACACAACGGCAGTATAAAAAACCGGCGCCAACAGTAGCCTGTTGTCACCACATCCAAGGAGATTATTATGGGAGTCAAAAAATTGAGTCGTGAAGCAAAGCGTCGTGCTGAGCTTGAAGCGCACCGCACACAAAAGACACAGCGGATGTGTCATCCGTCAGAAACGAGCAATTACGCAATGAAAAAGAAACGGGTCAGTGAAGGCGGCCCAATCAAGTTTGGTTGGGAAAAGACCACTGAAGGCCAGGAACACAGCGTCCATACCACCTATCACTTTTCGCACACTGATCCCCCGCCCTTGGTCAGTGAACCGTCAGTCTCCGCGTCACATGATTTTGTGCAGATGAAGATACCCGGCACCGAAAAGAAGGTGTGGGGCAAAATTGTGAATGGCAGAATGGTTGTTTTGTAAATCCTGTTGTTTCGATCGAACTGCACGCATCCATACGGAGGTGCAGTTTTTTATTTCCACAGTTATTCCCTTTTCATTTTTATTATAAACGGTCGAAGAAGTCGTATCGTACACGCAGCACCCACCAGTGAAAAGATCATATCCCCCATCGTATCATCATTGCTTGGCTGTGTGAGGTGGTTTGGCACCCTTAGATTTTCATGGAAAACTTTCATTAAAAATTGATCGTGAGCGAGTTCAATAGTCTCCCAGGTCACAGCGATGAAGGCGACTAGGGCGAGAATGATCAAAGCGTTTTTCCAATAACGGTCATGGAAAAGATTTACTTGTGGAAACTGTCTCGTCACCCACAAAATAAGTAGCACGTCCATAATGCCACTTACGAAATGCAGCACAGCATCGTAACCAAAAAAGCCTGCATTACAACCGAGCAGTGTATAACAAACGGCGCTCGACATTAGATCTGGTCCGTATGAGCCGAGTATCCATCCAAGGAGAAAAATACAGACGGTTATGATGACGGCGATAGTTAGTCGGTTCATGCTAATAGTGTACCACTTGAACATAAAATGGTCATATGTTTGACATAGAAAAAATACGTAGTATCGTTTATGGCAGGTTAGTTTTTAAACAATTGCGGTCAACAACACACCACAGGATTCCTTATGAATAAATCACCGAAATCGTCTGCTTTCCATATCGATCTTAGTCTCTGTCGGGCCAGTTGTATGCACCCCGTCATCCGAATGCTATTCGGTGACACTGCATACATCATGCTTGCTGTCAGGCAAAGTGCCGATGTCACTGGATTTATCCAGGATCTCAAAACGGATCATGGAATTACGCATGTCATTACTGGCACCGCGTTCAACTACGCGAAAAGTGCAGAGTGGTCAACGCTTGTTCTTCTCGATGATCACACCGCTGTCGGCATCTATATTCCCTACGCGGAATTTCGAGACGGTGTTTGTCACTTGCATGGAAAATGAGGAGCGGTCATGAAGACAATACTTTTAACTGCTTTTGGGAAGTTTGGTAACTACCCAGTAAATTCGACGGAGCTTGTTGCACGGAAACTCAGTAACTCCGTCATGTCAGGCCACCGTATTCGTTCGTTCGTTTTTCCTTGTGAAATACCTCATGTGAATCGGGGCCTTACCCTTATGTGGGAATGTGCTCAGCATCGAGAAATAGTGGGCATCATCAGTCTTGGGCTGGCATCTGATAAAAAGGGACTTTGTATCGAGACGTGTGCACACAATCTCATTCGATCAAAGTATTGCTCGTGGATACCTGAGGGCACACGCGTAGATTCGTTACTGCCATACGGTGAGGAGTTGCTTCTTGATCTCGCACCATGGAATCTCCATCGGTTTTGCCAGCGTGCACAAGCGAACCAAATACCGGTGGAGTTTTCCGAGGAGCCCGGTGGTTTTTGTTGCAACCATCTGATGTTTCAGGTGCGATCTGCACAGATACAGTATGGGTTCTTTTCAAAGGTCCCCTTTGTTTATATCCATACCCCGTGTTCGCAGGAGTCAGTGCCCGATATGCACGAATTTGTCGCACAAGGAAAGACGATCATGTCCGTCGACACTGTCATACAAGCGCTTGCGTTACTACTCGCCGACTGAAGCCAGCCATTGTTGCGTTCACCACATAGCACCGTCTAGCAAACGGTGCTTTTTATTTTTCTAGTTGAGAATCCAGATGGAGTAATTGAGAAATGCCGCAAAACTTATCCAAAGAATGTACGGAATGATAAGATATGCTGCTGGTCTTGAAATTTTGTAGAAAAGGGCGAGCATAGTCGCGATAGAGAGCCACAAGAAAATAATTTCAATGAATGCAGTGCCTGGACTATGCATACCAAAAAAGATTATAGACCAGAGCGTATTGAGGATGAGCTGAATAATAAAAACAGAAAGAGCGATTTTAATATTTTTGTGTAGCCACCCTTTTTTCCAAACTAAATAGGCGGCAATGCCCATGAGCGCAAACAATATTGTCCAGACAGGCCCAAAGACCCATGATGGTGGATTGAAGCTTGGTTTCGTGAGAGTCGTATACCACGTGGTGATCGACGGGGTCGTGAAAACTGTGCCGACGATACCCGCGAGTTCTGAGCCGACGATCGCGATAACGAGCTGTTTCCATGTGGTAGATAGTTTCATTGCTACAGTCTAGCACACACTTGATAAACTAGCATTTTTATGGGATATGTGTATACTAGTTGCAGTTCTACTTTCGCCGTCCATCGTTGGTTGGCATAGTGGGTTTGCTTGTGACGTGGTCAGGACGGCGTGCAGCGGGGGTTGTATCGCGTCACACTTCTGAGCGCTTTGTGCAAGCGTATTTAACCCATAGCATGGGCCGGGACGACAGTTCGTCCCGGCCTTATTTTTTTGGGGCAACAGCTGACCGGTCCACCACGTAGACCGTAACAAACTATAACCAAGCCGCATTTGTCGAAAGACAAATGCGGCTTAACTATTTATATACTGAGTAGCTTTTTATTTACAGGAAAGTGTTGCTTTGTTTATAGAATACTGCGGGTCATAACCGGCATGCCCAGCAGAGTCAACGCAAAACAAATTATGTGTTTGCGTTGCACCAGATTTTATCGGGAATTTTACCTGCAATGCATATTTATCTTTACTAGATACACATGTAATACCAGCTTGTGTTTGCGAACTAACTCCGAGTGTGGACAGGATACTATTTGTTATAGCTGGAAGGTCCTTGTAAGCACTTGTATTAATTGTGCCATTTTTGCACAACGATGCATATGACTGTGATTTGCTCCAGATCAATTCTGCAACGGTACGTATGCTACTGATATTTGCTGTGACACGCGCATTATTTGCATTTGTAGAAGTTACAGCGGCCCCCGGGTTCATGCTCATGTAGAGTTCTTGAAAGGTTTTACTATTTTCGGGTGCGGTGATCGTAGTTGTCTTGTTGTAGTCGTTGATTACGATTTCAATATGCACCGGCGCTGACGCGCTGAGGCTTGCCACGGATTTTGCGTCAAAGTCGAGAGCAAATTTGTAGATCATGTTGTCGCTCTTCCCTATCCAGATTTCACCGGTCATCGCGTCGAGTGCAGCCGCACCTTTGTTGAGCTGGGCTGTAGCCTGATCTATCTGATTTTTACTAGATCCAGTTTTCTGTAGGGTGGCGACCATAATATCCTTCTCAAAACTTATTGTGTTACTTGCGTTAAAGATGAATGTATAGTGATACATGACCTTTCCGTTGAGATCTGCTCCATTCTGCGTCTTGATCACAAAAGGCGGCGTCGATTTGTATTTTTCATAGATGGCTGCATACTCATCCTTTGTAAGAGAATCGGGTTTGATGCCAAATGTTGACTTGCTTGCATTGAGACCATCCTGGATCGGTATTTGTATCCACTGTCCCTCGAATTTTTTCAAGTTTAAATACGAATCAATCATTGGGCTTATCGTCGGCGCTTTGACGAGCTCGGCGTAGATCACATTGTTGAGATATCGATATGCAATATCAGTATCGATGTTATACGTCGTTGCTTGCATAAAGTTTGTTGATGCGGCATTTCCTTGTAGCGAAAACATAATGTCGCCCTGCGACTGGGTTGTGCTCGTTGATGTGAGGCCTTGCGCTTGGTTATTGACCGTGACGTTTGCTGTATAGGAGTATGACTTTGGGTCCGAGTACGATGTACTTATTTTAACAGTTGAAGAAAATGAAGTTACGTTTTTTAGATTGAGGATCGCGTCGCTGATTTTTTGAAGCGGGTTCTGCGCGACGTATGTGGTAAATGCAAAATACGCTCCATACGCTACTCCACCGACGACAAGTAACGCAACGAGCGAGATAATACTCGTGCGAAGTGTGTTGTGGTGAGGACGATTTCCATTCATGGATAGTGCGGCAGGATTCATTGTCTGCACTGGCATCGATGGTGCTGGGGTGATTTGCTGTGGAGCAATATCTTTTGCAAGTGTATTGTAGGCTTCTGCAATATCCTGCTGCTGCCAGCCGTTTGCTTTTAGTGAAGCCTCTATATCTGCCGGCGACATGCCGTCGAGTCTAGATTTTCTAATAAACGTAAGTATGTCAGGGGTAATCATGTGGTTTGTGTTAGTTAATAATATGCGTAACTATTGTAGCATGTGCGACTGCGTGCACCCTGTGCATAAATATAGAAATATTTTGACATATAGCGTCATATGTTATATTATATAATTCGCTAATTTGAACAGACTCGCAGTATTTTGCTGTAGAGTCATTTGACAAAAAAAGTACTAACCAACAACCGCAGGATAGTTTATATGAAAAGTAATATAAATAAACGGGAACGGTGGCAGGCAATTCAAAGCAACAAGCAGGGCTGGAGGTTTTTTTGGATCTTCATCGCCGGCGTGATTGCTGCAATCTGTTTCTTCTCCGTCACCATCAAATGAAACCGACCATCAATATCCTTGTCGTAGATGACGACGTGGCAATTGCAAAGTCATTCAGTCGCCTGGTGCGCATTTTGTTTCCGCTATCGACGATTGTAGAGTCTAAAACCAGTGTGCTCGACGCGATCACGGAAATTGCCTCTGCTGGGCCGTTTGACCTCGTCATTACTGACTGCCATATGCCCGACGGCGGTGGTGCGGCGGTTATTACCGCTGCTCGCTTGCGTTGTGCGAACACACATATCAAAACAAAAACAATCCTCATGTCGGGTGAGGCAGGCGAAGAAGAAATAAAAAAAATCGAGCCTGATTTGTTCCTGCAGAAGCCGATTTCGATTGACAAGCTGAAGGTGAGCATCGTGCAGCTTGTTCCGGGCATTGTTCGGCACTAAGCAGGTGCATCATGGCCCTTTTACATCACTCAAGCCCGCAGTCATGAATGACTGCGGGTTTTTTATTATTTTTGACAACTAATACTAGTCGGAGTATTATATCTTGCTGTTAGTCTGTATAGTCTGTTAACCAAAAAGAGAAACGGAAAAGATTATGGGAGCAAAACACAATCGGATCCTCGAACGAGTGCGCGGAACAACGTCAATGCGCCCCACACGGCCACCGGTGCTCCAAGAGCCACTTGGCAAAATGAAGCCCGGTCACCATACCAAGCTCGCTACCAAACCGTCTGCCCGGGTGTTTGTTTAAGCCCGACTTACAGTCCTACACGCGTCTTCCCGTTGGGGAAGACGCTTTTTTATATACAAGTGCATAAGTCCCCGTTTTATTTTTAACTATATCTGATAGAATAGAAGCATGAAAGGATATGTTGCAAATATAGAAAAACTTTCTCTTGAAAATAACAATTTCAGGAGTGTGTTGTATACAGATAAAAATAGCCAGCTCGTACTCATGTCGCTCACTATTGGCGAGGAGATCGGGGTCGAGATCCATGACGTAGATCAGTTTCTACGTGTAGAAAAAGGTACCGGTTCCGCAATCCTCAATGATATTCCTCACGCCATCACTGATGGTAGTGTGATTATTGTGCCCGCTGGTACAAAGCACAATGTCATCAACACCGGAGCTGACTCAATGAAGCTCTACACACTCTATATGCCGCCACATCATCGAGACGGTGTCATTCACAAGACAAAAGCAGACGCAGAAGCCGACACCACGGATGAGTTTGATGGGACAACAAGCGAGTCACTGTAATTTTAGATTAAAAAAATGACATATCAAATAGCTGTCGACAACGTACTCATTTTTTCAGGAAATGTGGTGACGCTTGCTATTGCGGCTGTGATTGCCGTTGTTTTTTTGATTATTATTATTCTGTTTTTTATTAAAAAGATTAGAGCAAGTCAAGTAATCAAATATGAGTTTATTACCATCATCGCCCACAAATTTCGCACACCACTGACTCAGATCAAGTGGCTTCTGGAGACGCTTGTTCCTGAGGAGCCAGATCCGCTTCGTCGAAAAAATCTGCAGGATATGCAAAAAGCAAATGAAAAACTCATCGTCCTCACGAGTACGCTCATCGAACTCACCAACAGTACCCGAAAAAAGTCTGGACTTGCATACTCAATCGACCGCACGCGTATGTATGACTTGGTTAAGGAGGTTGCGGACTCTCTCAAGGGTCTATTTGAAGAAAAAAATATTTCTTTTTCTGTTCAGGCGACGGACCCGACACTCGCTGCAAATATAAACGTACCTGGTATTCGATTTGTCCTCCAGTCGCTCATGGAAAATAGCTGTGCGTATTCTCCTGTTGGTCGCCGCGTCGATATTGTTATATTTGAACGTCGAGGTAAGGTGCACACCGCAATCACCGATAACGGCATTGGTATTCGTCCTCAGGATTTATCAAAAATCTTTTCAAAATTCTATCGTGCATCAAATGCCCGAAAGATGGACACTGAAGGCTTTGGTATCAGTCTTTCGCTTTCCTATTCCATTGTTAGACGAAATAACGGTGTTCTCAAGGTGTTTTCACCTGGACTCAATCAGGGCTCGACATTTACGATCATTTTGCCAAAAGCAAAGGATGAAATGCATTTTCACGAGTATACTACGTAGCCTACTGAGGCTGACTTACTTTTATATACCCGAGGAGTACGCGAGTAAGGCGTATTTCTTTAAACGAAATGCTTGCACCAACTTTTGATTTTATTGAAGAAAGAAGTGGGGGTTTATCTGTGGTTTCTGCAACTTCGCTGAGGGCGATTTCGATTTTTTTAAAATGTGCGTAGGAGATTTTCTTTTTCAAATACTGAATATCAGTGAGCTCAAGGTCGCCACCCTGAATACATTTTTCAATGTGATCAATAACTGTGTCGACCACGAGATCACGCCCCTTCGCGATCTCATCAAGTGATTTTTTTCTGAGGACAAGAGCTGCGGTTTGCTCGTATGTACTGATCTTTTCGCCGCTACTTCCCTCCATGCGGTGCATTGGTGCAACGCTAGCAAGAAACTCTGCTTGAAGCTGGCCGATTGTACCACGAGCTGTCGGGTTTCGTGCTGAGTCCTCAATAAGTATTTCGAGTTCGTCCTGCGCCTCAAGTGATTTTTCCCGAAGCTCATAGTCAAACTCGAGGACTTCATTGTGGACCTTAAATGCCATTTCATTGATACCGAGCACGGTGAGTCCAGCAAGAGTGCGTACACGAGAAAGTGCCACGTAGCCCATACCTGGTGTAAACGACTTTGATAGATCTACCTCAATAGCGTCAAGGCTCATTCCCTGGCTTTTGTGTACAGTGATTGCCCATGCGAGTCGTAACGGGTATTGGGTAATCTCAGCAAGAGGTCGGCCATCCTCCTCTATTTTCCATGTAGCTGGCTCAATGGTGATCGTCTTTAGACCACTTCCTGTACCACCCTCATTTCCACCGACACTGATGCCACTTGTGCGGATAACAGGGGCAACACCAGGACCACAGGAAACGACCACACCAAGTGTTCCATTGACATATCCAGCCTCAAAATTATTTTTAACACACATAACACGTGCACCTTTTCGAAGGCGGAGGACTTCTGGCGCAAGGCAAGATTTTTTAAGAGAATCGACGATATGAGACTTCCCTTTTGACGTCATAAAATATTCAAATTCGTCATTCTTTATTTTTCCAAGCTCAACACTGTTCACCATGTCGACATCAGCATTGTGAGTAAAGAGTCGAGTCGGCTCAATATCGAGGATTATTTCTTTCAGCTCTTTAGCGGTGGCATCGTCAGCTTCTACCAGCTCTTCTCGAATTTTCGTCAGAACATCGATGTGTCGTGCTCGGAGGTGTTCGCGAGCCTCGTCGGAGACTTCACCACTACGGATCTCATTTAATATAGAAAGGCTAACGTCATCCTTTTGACGAAACTGCTCTGAAAGATAACAGATTGTAAATTTTCCTTCACGCCACGCATCTGACGTGTAGATGAACTGCGCTGCAGCTTCACCCATGCGCGCAATCGGCGGGAGCTGAAAGAAATCACCCACGAGCACGACTTGCATACCACCAAACGGTTCGTCAACTTTCTTCATGCGACGCGTAATACGATCAATCATATCAAATCGAAAATGATGAAGCATTGAAACCTCGTCGATGATGAGTACTTTTGCATTGGCAAAACGACGCGAAAGGTATGGCTTTTCAGCGAGTCCTTCGAGGTCGATCTCACTCATACTCGCTTTTATACCCATGCCGGTCCACGCATGGATCGTCATACCACCCATATGTGTCGCGGCGATACCGGTCGATGCTGTGATGCCGATATCAACTTTATGCGACTTGAGATACTTGATGTATTCATTCACGACATGCGTTTTTCCAGAGCCGGCAGGACCAGTCACAAAGACATTTTTCCCCATTTTGAGGATATCGAGAGCTTGGGCTTGGGTCATCGTGAAAAACTCTTTAGTATCTCCTCTTTGCCGACTTTTGTTTTTGCTGAGCAAGGGATGATTTCGAAACCAGATAGCTCGTCACCGATACTTTTAAGTCGAGCGTGAAGCTCGCTTTGGTTTAATGCATCAACTTTATTTGCGACAATGAGCACATCCTGACCTTGCTCTCGGAGGATGCGAAGCATTTCGATGTCCATAACGCTTGGCCCTGCTTTTACATCGAGGACAACGACAACCTTTCGTCGATACACTGGTTCCATGAAATACCATTGGATCATCTTTGCTATCTGCTCGCGGGTTTCTGGAGGAAGTTTTGCATAGCCATAGCCGGGCAAATCGACAAAATACGTATCGTCATTGATCAAGAAAAAATTGATCTCTTTTGTCTTGCCGGGGGTTTGTCCCGACTTTACTAGATCAACTTTGTTGACGAGACAGTTGATAAGGCTCGATTTACCGACATTTGAGCGCCCAATAAACGCCACCTGAACCTTTGGTTCGTGGAGGATATCGTCGGTACCTCTAATACCTTTTACAAATGTAGCGCTACGAATGTGCATGAATAATGGTGTTGTTTATTTCTTTGAAATGCCGATCTCCTTTGCAATTGACTTCCAGTGTCCTTTAAGTTCATCAGCAAAATCAGCGACATCGCTCGCATCAATATTTTTTAACTTTGTGTACTTGTCAGCAACCTGAGCGACGACCTTGTGGTAGATTTCTTCATTTACATCAGACATTTTTTCAAGCTTTTCGAGGACCTCGCCCTTTGCTTTGAGTGACCATGCTTTGACTTGTTTGCGATTTTTTGCGGCATTCTTAGCACCGTATAGGAAGTATGTTCCTGCAGCTGCAGCCGCAATCGCTGCGAGTCCCGCTCCAAGGGCAACCTTTTTTCCAAGTGATGATTCTGCTTTTGCTGGTTGTGTATTTTTTTTCATGTAATTATATAAATTATTACGTAATTGATAGTTTTTCTATAGTAGCACAATAGCCCGAGGAGGCATATACTGAATATATATGAAAAATAAAATAATTATACTCATCGTACTTGTTGCTCTCCTTTTTGCATTTGAGGCTATTCAAGTTTCTAATAAACCTAAGCCTACCACCACGCCTTCTAACCCGGCATCGAGTGCAATCACAGCTGTTGATGCAAAAAATGCCACATATGAGATAGACGGCACTAAGCTAACCCTCATCAATGGTGTATCGATTGTTCCAGTCGCACCTGGTTCTGCATCCACAGTTACTACACAATATTTTGGAAACGAGGTGCACCATGACTTCAATGGCGACGGTCGTGATGATGTTGCATTTCTTTTAACTCAAAATACGGGTGGTAGCGGGACTTTTTACTACGTTGTAGTTGCCCTCAATACACCTACTGGTTACGTCGGTTCACAAAGCTACCTTCTTGGTGATCGTATTGCCCCACAGACAACGGAGATGGGCAAAGGAAACATTATTGTTGTCAACTATGCAGATCGAAAACCTGGCGATAGTTTTGCCGTCGCACCCTCAGTTGGAAAGACCGTTTGGCTTCTCCTCGATCCGGCAACTATGCAGTTTGGGCAAGTTGATGAAAATTTTTCAGGCGAAGCAAACCCCGCAGTTATGACACTCACTATGCAGCCGTGGACGTGGATACAGACAACCTACAGTAACGACACTGTCGTTACGCCGAAAAGTGCAAAAAGATTTACACTTACGTTTAAAAATGACAACACATTCTCTGCGTCAACTGACTGCAACGGTGTTGGCGGTACCTATGCAGCAACAAAAAATGCCATATCTTTTACAAAAATGATGTCAACGCTCATGTACTGTGAAGGCTCACAAGAAAGTGATTACTCAAAGATGCTGGGCGAAGTGAAAAACTATCATTTTACTTCAAAAGGTGAGCTCATTTTTGACCTTGCGATGGACAGCGGATCAATGGTGTTTAAATAGTTCTCTCGTCATAAAAAATGATATAATATTGTCATGACTATATATAGTTTTGACGTACGACTTATTCATTTATTTAAAAAATACTCTGAGCCGATCAGTCGACTTGCGATTTTTATTATTTTTTTCTGGTTCGGCATTTTAAAGGTGCTCGGGTTTAGTCCCGCTGGGGGGCTTGTGCGGGATCTCCTATCAGCAACAATGCCCTTTATGCAGCCGGAGACTTTTATGGTGCTGTTTGGACTTTTTGAAATGCTTATTGGACTACTGTTTCTTGTTCGTGGTCTCGAGAGAGTGGTCATTCCCCTTCTTGCATTTCACATGATCACCACCATCATGCCTCTTTTTCTACTCACATCAGTTACATGGACACATCCGTTTATTCCGACACTCGAAGGTCAGTATATTATTAAAAATCTTGTTATTATTGCAGCCGCAATTGGTATTGCCGCGCATCTACATCCACTGAAAAAAAATTCTTAAAATGTTACAATTATTTGCATGATTTTTCCTGGTCATATTGCTGCTGGATACCTTACAACGAGTGCTGTATTGGCAATCACCGGCGCTACCGGTCTCACTGCCGGGCTTTCATCAAATGAGGTTGTAACATTACTTGTCGCAGGTACTTTACTTGGTGATGCGCCCGATATTGATATTTTGTTCTTTTTTCTGACTAAACGAACGCTTAAACCTAGTAAATTGAGTGATCATCGCAAGTATCCTAC
>JBAXYC010000009.1:0-16908 GCA_037127615.1 bacterium
TCGCTCTAGATCCTCGCTCGCACTCTGATTGGTAAGCATGATGATCGTCGCATGAGGTATCAAATTTTCTTTTCGAATAGTCTCGAGAGCTTCGAGGCCGGTAAGTCCGGGCATAATAACATCAAGAAGTAGAATGGCTGGTTTGAAACCATCGCGGATCTCTTTCAGAGCAAGCTCGGCACTGTCAGCGGTGCGCACATCGTACGGACCTTTTGAAAACTTTAATGCGTACATATCCAAAAGAAATGTATCATCGTCGACGACGAGAAGAGGGATTTTTGTGGCGGCGGTTGGATTAATTTCATCAGCCATATAGTGATAGTATACTAGAGTTTATTGACTTCCTCAAACGGAATTATGCGCTGAAATGCTTTTGTGAGAGCGTCTTCTTTCATCGTGAGCACACCTTTTGAGCGAAGGATCTTTGCGATCGCAAGCTCGGTCGGTGTGGTAAGGATGGCCTGCTCGATATCCTTGTCCATTTTAAATACTTCCCATACAGCAATACGGCCGCGAACACCCTTTGGACAATCAGGCATCGGCTTTGCTTTATACACAACATTTGTGAATGGGACGTCCTTTTTAAATTGCTCAGGAAGATCTGCAAACTGTTTGTCGATCATGAGCTTGATGCTACCCTCTACTGGTACTGGCTCTCCGCCACCTGGACACAGCATAGTTACGAGGCGTTGGGCGACAGCGAGGATAAGTGTCGGTGCAATGAGGTACGGATCAACTCCCATGTCGATGAGACGAGGGATCACTCCGGCAGAGTTGTTGGTATGGAGCGTCGAGAGCACAAGGTGGCCGGTAAGCGCAGCTTGCACCGCAAGCTGCGCGGTTTCTTTATCACGGATCTCTCCCACCATAATGATGTCGGGGTCTTGACGGAGCGTCGTACGTAGACCAGAAGCAAATGTGTATCCGATCTCTGGGTGCACCTGCGACTGACTAACACCGTCCATGTTGTACTCGATCGGATCTTCGAGCGAAAGCACATTCATCCCCTCTTTATCGAGCGCATTCAACATAGAATACAATGTCGTACTCTTTCCAGAACCAGTTGGCCCTGTCAAAAGGATAAGTCCGTACGGACGACTGATCGCATCCTGTACAATAGCTAGATTTCGAGGAGAAAGACCAATTTCATCAAGTTTTTTGACACCTTTTTCTTGGTCAAGAATACGCATCACGATCTTCTCACCGTAGTACGCAGGAAATGTCGACACACGGAAATCGATTTTACGCCCATCAATACGAGCTGAAAATCGGCCGTCTTGTGGTTTGCGACGCTCGTCGAGCTTCATCGTCGACAGCACCTTGATACGCGCAACAACAGCTGCATGGACTTGTGCTGGCAAAATAAGACTTGTGTTGAGAAGACCGTCCACGCGGAATCGCACACGAACTTTGTCACGCATGTGCTCGATATGCACATCGGACGCATTGCCCTCGGTCGCATAGCGCACGATCGTCGCCACGATCTTTACCACCGGTGCATCCTCGATAATAAATGCATTTGTCTTGTCATCGCTTGGTGCCTGCTTGAGATCCACACCTTGTTCGTCATCGAGAGAAAGCGCGCCCTCGAGCTCACCAAGTGCTTTTGACACTTCTCCACCAATACCTTTATAGGCCTCAAGAACTTTATTAAAATCGTCCTGAGTAATAAGAAAAATCTTGTACGGAACATTTCGCTTTGCAGCGATGAAGTTGAGTGCGTCGCGGGCGTCAATATTGTCAGGATCAACAATACCAACTTCGAGTGTGCCATCCTTGAACGCAATTGGCGCTACTTTGTACTGAACAGCAGACTCTTCAGGAACATAGTCGAGCACTTCAAATGGTACCTGTGTATCTGTAAGACTGCGTACTGGTATGTTGAGTGCTTCTCCTCGAGCGGTGAGCACATCCTCCGCTTTGACCCCCTGCGCAAGAAGAGCTTGGTCAAGTGAAAATTTCCCGGAAGAGATCTGTCTCTTTATCTCGGTATAATCCTCTTTTGTAATTATATTTTTTGAAAGAAGGGTATCAAGAACACTCATATTGTAAAAAATTAACTAACGCCCTCCACCTGTTGAACCCGACCCTGTTGTATGAATAGTTGCGGCGGCATTTGAAACCGTCGGTGCAGGTGCAGGAGTAGTCGTCACAAAACTACCGACATTACTAAATGGATTTGGGCGACCAACATTGACCGTAGGGATCTCAACACTAAAGTCGATAAGCGACTGATATACCGGTGTTTCAAAAAACTTTGTATCGATCTTGAGGGCGCGGATCTGATTTAATAGTTGAAGAACATTTGCGCCGGTCTGCTCGTTTGTTGGAGCAGAACTAACCGCAAGTGATGACTGCGCATCCGTTGCTACCGCATCACCTTGGTAGTAAAAGTAGTAAAATGCTGCACCAAGAAGCACGACCGCGGCAATGATCATTGGTACCTTTGCTGAATTTTGTTGGTTTGATTGCATATTATTGTTTTAACCAATAGGTTTGAAGGCCGACTGAAAAATCATACGTACCAGAGTCATTTGCTGTTACTGTCAAATGAGTAATGTCGAGGATACGCAGGCTCGCCTGAATATCATCTAGGAACGCGAGAAAATTTTGATATGACGAGCTAAAGCTAAATGATACCGTCACGACACCTGGCACAGCAGAAAATGATGTCGGTGCGCCATTTGATCCGGGAGCAGCAGCTGTTCCTCCCGTAACTGTCGTTGGTGCATTTGTAGAGATATTTTTCAATGGAATACTATGGCGTGAACCGATATTTGTAATGTCAATAATAAGACGAACATTGTCCACATTATCGGGAAGCATTTTATCAAGACGTACTTTGTTATCGGCACTAAGGTTGCTATAGTCTGCATTGACGCCATCACGAAGCTTGATAAGCTCTTTTGAATTGTTAATCGCGGTCAAATAATCAGCGTTCTGATTTTGAATAGTCTTGAGCTCAGCGATGTGATTGTTGGTATAGGTAAAAAATATGCCGAGAGCCAAAACGATAAGTATAAGTGGTGTAACGTTTTTATTCATATTATTGGTTGGTGTTACCTGTCGCCGCATCTCCGGCAGTGGCGTCCGTCGTGCCAAGTGACTGCTTTAATATTTTTGTATATGAATAATCTGCTGGATCAAGACCTGCGGTAAACGTAAATGCAACGTTACCATTTGCATCCAGGCTTAGATTCGACAACACAGGGCTTTTAACTATAATATTGCGGCCATAATTTATCGATTTTCCAAACACATCAGACTGGAATGCGATAGCGCTGAAGCTTGTTCCGATACCCTGCATACTTACCTGTGCGAGACCGCTTGACGATTTTCCGGCAGTACCAACGGTAGGTGCTGTATAGTCGAGGCTTTTAAATTTAATATTTTCTGCGGTTAGTGCACCAATAATACCGAAGACCTGAGAAACTGCTGCATGGCTAGCGAGGAGAGATTTTGCATCATCGATCTTTACATTGGCGCGATGAAGATGGTCAATAAGATCAGGTTGAAAATCATTTATATTTTTTGCGAGAGATTCTTTGTAGCTTTTCTGTGTACTCTCAAGAGATGATTTGTAGAAAACAACGAAACCGGCACCAGCAAGTGAAGCGATAAAAAAGAGGACGCCGACCATCATAAAGATGCTGACCGAGTGATGTACTCGCAATGTCGACTCCGTAGATATGATCGGTCGCTTTGGTATGAACGATGTTTGAAATTTGGTTTCCATGAAATGTGGAAGATGATTCCCTACTATTATATATCCCTACTGAACTTCCGACAAGCGGCGTAATGCGACTCCGATAGCCACTGCAAACTCAGGTCCTGCAAGCGCGAGCTGTTCAGTGAAAAATGCAGGTGTTTCAAGCTTATTAAATGGATCGGCATAGATAACATCGGTCTGGAAGCTAATTTTTGCGAGATCAGTGAACCCTTTGAGGAGCACGCCACCGCCAGTGAGAATGACCTTCGCGACATTTTTATTATATTTTTTTTGATAATTGAGAAGAACGGTATTTGCCTCATAAAAAATATAATCGAGGTTGACCATGATGATTTCATTGAGATCTTTGTGCTCTGGTCCACCCTTGAGTCCGTAGGCGCGCTTCATAGTCTCGGCATCATTGACACTAATGCTGAGTGATTTTGATATTGCAAGGGTAATATCTTGCGCACCCTTATTGATAATATGTGATGCACGTAAAATACCACGCTCAACAATGTAGAGCTTTGTGGCGCGGGCACCCATATCAATAATCATCACCGCGTGAATGCCTTGGTCAACAACAGCACGGATAGCGCTAAAGATTTCTATTTCGTAAAAAGACGGGGCGAGACCAGCAGCACCCATGATCTGTTGGTATGTGTTGATATAGTCATTGTGGATCGCTACGACGAGCACATCCTGTCGCTGATTTTCGGGCTTTGCATTTTCTTCATCAGTTGCATATGTTTCCTCTCGCGGAATGAGCGACCAGTCGAGCATGACTTCGTTCATCGGTACTGGAATATATTTTCGAGCTTCGATAGAAATAACTTCAGCGAGCTGTTTCTCGGGAACCGGCGGCACACTAATAAAACTGATGAGACTAGATGATAATGGGAGCGCAGTACCACACGCTGATGTCGTTGTTTTTGCTTCACGGAGAATATCCTTGAGTGCGGCGGCGAGTTTCTCTGGTGATAGGCTGGTCGCGCGGCCGACTTCAGTAGATGCGTACGGACCAAGAGCGAGTTCGCCGTAAGTTTTTAATACTGCATGTCCACGTTTTTTCTTTATCTCAACAACTTTTATAGACGATGAACCAATATCAATACCAAGCACGCTTTGATCCTTCTTGCTGAAGATACTACCGAATGCGCCCCCGATTGAGTCGAGAAATGACATGCATATAGTATAACACAAACATAAAATCACTACATACAATACCCAAGGAACAAGCGCATGCCATGAAAGTTATCCACAATTTTATCAAAATTTTAACAAATCTTTATTAGGATTTTATCTCACATTTGTATACTAGATTGCATGCAACAACTTAAAAAATGGATACGTACGGCACTTGCTATCATTTTTCCACAAAAACCATCGGCCTTCGACTTTGTGCAGGTGTCACCGGAGGAGGTCTTACGCACATCGCCAGGTGCGGCTCGAGTTGAACCGCCGCTATTTCCATCTCGGTGCTTTGCAGTACTCTCATACAAATACCCCCGTACACGTGCATTAATCTGGCAGATTAAATACAAAAGGGACGCCGCAGCTATTGCGACTGGTGGTTATATCCTCTATCGGACATTACAACATAAATTTCCAAATCAAAAATTGATCATTGTTCCCATACCGGTGTCCCCCGCTCGCCGACGCGAGCGGGGGTACAATCAATGCGAGCTCCTCGCAACAGCGATCCTAAAAAATAATCCGGCACTTCTTACTGTCCGTACCGATATTCTCTTCAGATCACTTCACACAAAACGACAAACATTGAAAAACCGCAACGAACGACTCGCTGTTACTCATGGCATATTTTCTATTAATAAAAAATTTCTTTCGGACACCCCGACACAACTACGTGAAAGCGATAACCTCAAATGCAAACACCTCGTTGTCATTGATGATGTATTGACAACGGGCAGTACCCTACGTGAAGCTTTCACCACTCTTGAAAAAGTAGGCTTCACAAATGTATCAGGGCTGACTTTGGCACACTGACCAAAGGTTAGATGACGAGCGCTCGGTGACGAAGGTCGTGGAGAATCTTGCACGGCTCAACAATACGAGGATCGACAATACTATAAAAAACATTGAGTCCATCGCGTCGTGGCACAACAAGGCCGTTATGGCGCATAAGCGCGAGATGTTGAGAAAGGTTTGCTTTGGGAAGCTGGGTTATTTTCAAAATATCCTCGACAGAGGTCTCGCTTTTCTTCAAAATATTGAGAATCTCGAGACGCTTCGAATTTGCCAAGATCTTATAAATCAAAGCATTCTTTTGATACGCTTCCTTTGGTAGCGGCGACTTTAGTATAGCGGCCTTTCTTTTTAGAATTGTTGATTTCATAACCTTACTAATATGTATATATAGTATACCTATACATAAAATACGGTCAATGAGAAAAGAAAGCCTCTGTATAAATTGCGACCTCGGAAACGCCATGCGCACGTAATCCTCGCCACATATCACGCACAAATGATATTGATCCGCACATCAAAAACTCCCAGTTGTCATGTGACACAACAAGCTCACACCGACTGCGTACATTACCGAGTATATCATTGATAGTAATTCGCCCAGAAAGCACGCGCAGTGTTGACTCTGTTTCTCTTGTCAAAAAATAGAAGACCCGAAAGTTGTCATACTTTGACTCAAGGTCAGAAAATTCTTTTTTAAAAAGTAAATCCGCGGAAGTTCGCACGCTGTAAAGTATCGTAATTTTTCGAGATGGATTTTTTTTCAACGAATCCAAACTCATACTACGAAAAGGTGCCACGCCAATACCCGATGCTATCATCGACAAGCTCGTGTCATTTGATTCACTATAAAAAAAACCATACGGAAGTGACGCCACCAACGTACTCCCTGGCATCATTGCTACGAGCCGATGTGAAAACGAACCAATAGCCTTAACGGTAATATTGATTGTTTTTTCGTGCGGTGCACTCGATATGCTATAGGCTTTTCCTTCTGGTGTGCCGAGTTCTGGAAAATACACAGTGATAAATTGCCCTGGACAGTACGTCGGTATGCTTTTTTTTACACTGTCACCACTATCATCGACAAGCATAAGCTGCAAGGTCGAAACATCAGTTGTCTCCTTTTTGTTTTCAACCACAATATATGTTTTTTTAATTTCTTCTTTCATATATTTAGACAATTGATTTCTCATAATCCATCACCGCTTCACGAAGCGCTGTGTGTCCGAGGACTGAACAGTGGTACTTTCGATTTGGTAATCCGTCGAGCCTATCGATAATAGCCTCCGGCGATAGCCGTTTTGCTTGAGCGAGCGTCATACCGCCATTTTCGGTCGCCATTACCGACATCATCGATGTCGATGCTATCGCCGATGCACACCCAAACGTGCGCCACTTACATTCTGTAATACGACCTGACTTTTTATTTACCTTTATCCATACCGCCATCATATCGCCGCACGCGGGACTTCCGACGACTCCAAGTCCGTGAGCAACGTAGTCGGCGTCATCTATTAAAATATTTCGGGGATGAAAAAAATGGTCTTTAACAATATCGCTATAGAGCCAATCTTCCCCATCACATAACGCCGGCATTTTTTTAGTTGATGTCGCTGTTATGCCGCTTTTTTTTGTTATAGTATCTTTTTTCGTTTTCATACATGTGATAGTTTGGCGGTCAAAGCTGAGGTGCTGGATAGTGTATGCACAATCGGTGCAAGCGCTGCGACTACTCGATCAAGGTCATTTTTAGTTGTCGTCCTTCCAAGAGAAAAACGGAGACTGCCATGAACAAACTCTGGCGTCTGACCAATCGCCAATAGCACATGAGATGGTTTGAGATCATAAGCTGAGCACGCTGATCCCGTTGATGCTTCGATACCAAGCATATCGAGCATGAGCAGTATTGACTCTCCTTCAATATACGGAATTGATACATGAATATTATTCGGTAATCGAAGTGTTCGATGACCATTTACGACGGCACCTTTTATCTTTTTTAATAGTTCGTCAATAAAATAATCCCGAAGTTCGGTCAGTCGCTGACTTTCGATCTCTTTGCGAGCATTCGCATCGATAAGGGCCTCACCGAAACCAACAATGAGAGCGATATTTTCTGTGCCTGCTCGAATATTGTATTCCTGCTCCCCTCCGATCACGAGCGGCTCGATAGTGATCCCCTTCTTTTTATATAGTAGACCAACACCTTTCGGTCCATATATTTTTGAACTGTTGATTGTCATGAGATCGACACCGAGCTCGTGTACATCAACGGACAAAAAACCTGCTGCCTGACATGCATCCGTATGAAAAAATGGATACTGACTATTTCCGTGAGCAATTTGCCACTTTCGAATAGCAATGCCGAGCTCGCGTATTGGCTCGATCGTACCGATCTCATTGTTTGCATACATCACTGACACCAACGTCGTTTCCGGAGTGATCATACTGATACATTTTTTTACATCGATAACCCCATATCGATCAACTGGAATAACACTCACAGTAAACCCTTGTTTTTCTAGCTGCTTTGCAGACTCAGTCACCGCTTTGTGCTCAATAGCCGAAATAATAATATGCTTACCGTGACGCACGTGAGCTTGTGCAACCCCTTTTATGGCTAAATTGTCCGCCTCTGTGCCGCTACCCGTGAAAATAATCTCATCGGGTGACGCACCAAGAATATCTGCGACCTGTAAGCGCATCTTTGAAATAGCTTGCTTTGCTCGACGACCACTCGAGTGCATCGATGAAGGATTACTCAGTCGTCCATCAAAATATGGCAACATTTTTTTCAAGACCGCCGCATCAATAGGCGTCGTAGCGGCATAATCAAGATAGATTCGAGATGGTGCATTATTTTTTATTTCCTTTTTCTTCATACATGTATAACCATTACTACCCTATTATGTACGAACTGCACAGTGTCTCACATATGTGCCCATTTTTTTACATAACATGTCAAATTCTGCAGGACTATAGCTCACTTTCTTCATAAACTGTGGGTTGAGCAGCTTTCGAGGAATAAATGTCTGCAGAAAATATCGCTCGGCACCTTTTATTTCCTTTCCGATCTCGTCAAAATCATCGGGCGACAACAAAGATTTGACGACAGTAGTGCGAAACTCGTATTTTACACCAGATGAAATGAGAATTTGTATACTTTTTCGTATGGCGTCAATGTCGACTGGACGCGCAACAGTCTGGCTGTACTTTGAGAGCGGAGCTTTGATATCCATTGCGACATAATCAACCAGTCCCTCATGAATAGCCCGCTGTAGGAGAACTGGGTTTGTGCCATTGGTATCGAGTTTGACCAAAAAACCAAGATCCTTCACTTTTTTCATGAATGCGAGCAGGTCATCGCCATGCATGGTGGGTTCCCCGCCGGTGATCACAATACCTTCGAGCATTTGCTTTCGATTCAACAAGAAAAATAAAACATCTTGCTCGAGAATACGAGTTTCAACCGTTTCGTCAACGAGCTCGGGGTTGTGACAATACGGGCAGCGAAAATTACATCCAATCGTGTAGACTATGCATGCGACTTTTCCTGGGTAATCAATGGTGGTAAATTTTTCAAAGCCGCCGAATATCATAACTATGGAGTGTTAGACAGACTCGGGGCTCCGGAAACTGCTAGTGGCACATCGAGTCCGGAGACATTTGGAGCAAAGGTCACTCTCATGTCAAACTCCTCTTGCTTACCTGCATTCCACTGACCGACTGGACGGAGATACCCCACAACACGTGAATACACCTCACAGTTATTCGAACATGTAGGACACTGTGGGTGCTCGCCAGCAATATATCCATGAGATCCACAGACACTAAACGTCGGTGTGATCGTAAAATATGGCAATTTATAATTTTCACAGATCTTCTTGACGAGCTTTGGCACAACACTTGCATCCGCGAGTCGCTCACCAAGGAAAAGATGGACCACTGTACCTCCGGTATATTTTGTCTGCAAATTATCCTGAATATTGAGCACCTCGACAATATCATCAGTATAATTTACCGGCATTTGTGAGGAGTTTGTATAGAATGGCTGGGCGCCAGTCTTGTACTCGGCTTCGTTTGCAACAATGATCTCTGGAAATAGCTTTTTATCCTTGAGAGCAAGTCTGTATGCAGTACCCTCCGCTGGTGACGCCTCAAGGTTGTAGAGGTTATCAGTTTCCTTTTGGTACGACACAAGGCGATGTCGCATATAATCGAGTGTTCGTGCTGCAAATGCCTGACCCTCCTTGCTACCAATATCAACACCGAGAAGATTGAGCGACGCTTCATTCATACCAAGGAGACCGATCGTCGAAAAGTGATTTTTCCAATACGAACCATATGACTCTTTAATCTTTCTCAAATAGAACTTTGTGTACGGATAAAGGTATGCATCAGTAAATCGTTCGAGAATCTTTCGTTTGATCTCAAGGCTATCGCGCGCAATATCCATTTTTTCGCCGAGTGCCTTTTGGAAAGCTTCCTCGCCGCCTTTTTTAACCTTTGCAGTATATGCAATGCGAGGCAAATTGATCGTGACGACACCAACTGATCCAGTGAGAGCGTTTGCACCGAAAAGTCCTCCTCCGCGACGATCGAGCTCCTCAAGATCGAGACGTAGTCGGCAACACATTGATCGTGTATCCTCCGGCTTCATATCAGAATTTACGAAATTACTGAAATATGGGATACCGTACTTTGCAGTAATCTCCCAGAGACCTTTTAGATTTGGATTTTCCCAGTCGAAGTCCTTGGTGACGTTTACAGTTGGGATTGGAAATGTAAAGACACGTCCAGCCGCATCACCCTCAGCCATCACTTCAAAAAATGCAGTGTTGAGAAGGTCCATTTCTCGCTGGAATTCGCCGTACTTTTCCTTCTGTGGCTTGCCCCCAATGATCACATGATCATTTTTAAAATTTGATGCTGGTGTGAGATCGAGCGTAAGGTTTGAAAACGGGGTCTGGAAACCAACTCGTGTCGGCACGTTCATATTGAAAATGAACTCCTGCATCGACTGCTTTACCTCTGCATATGTAAGCCCATCAAAACGAATAAATGGCGCGAGCAGTGTATCGAAGTTTGAAAATGCGATAGCACCAGCTGCCTCACCTTGGAGTGTGTACATGAAGTTGACGACTTGGCCGAGCGCTGTACGAAAATGTTTTGGTGGAGCAGACTCGATCTTGTCAGGAACACCACGAAAACCTTCGACGAGAAGATCCATAAGATCCCATCCAACACAATAAATAGAAATAGAACCCAAATCATGAAGATGAATATCCCCCGATTCATATGAATTTTTTATTTCCTGAGGATAGATCTTGTTGAGCCAGTACGTTTTACTAACCTCAGAGAAAATGTAGTTGTTGAGCCCTTGGAGTGAGTAGCCCATATTGCTATTTTCCTTGACCTGCCAGTCGAGTTTTTCGACATAGTTGTCGATGAGGCCAAGCGACGCGGCTGTCGCGAAGGCACGCATTTCTGCATGCTGTGCACGATACAAGATAAAGGATTTCGCAGTCTTTTTAAAGTGCGATTTCATGAGCACTTGCTCCACGACGTCCTGAATCTCCTCCACGTGAGGGATCTGACGATCCAGTGGTTCATTTTTAAGCTTTTCAGGTGAAAAGCTTTTCGAAAGGAGCGCAGTAGCCTGATCAGAAAGCTCTCGAGCAGTCGCTTCATCAAACTCTTTCGTGGCTTGCCCTGCACGAGCAATAGCTTTTGTGATTAATTCTTGATCAAAGGAAACTTCTGAGCCGTCGCGCTTCTTTATCGTCGTGAGCATGAGTGGTATAAATTAATAATAATGCTACTAATCGGTCGTACCATTATCTCGCTAGTTGCAGTGTTGCGCAATCAAGAAATATGTGGATAGTGCGTTAGGTCACTGAATAAACACACTGTACATATTGCGGCGATTTATTTTACGTGTTGAAAGTCGGCCCCGACAGCATCTTTTATATTTTTAAAGCCATCTTTTTTGAGTAATTGTGTCAGCCCTTCGTTAATAGCAGCCGGAAGTTGTGGTCCTTCAAAAATCATACCCGTAATAAACTGTACAAGTGAGGCGCCGGAGCGTATTTTTCGATAGGCATCAGCCGCACTGAACACTCCGCCGCAACCAATGATAGTAAATCGCTTGCCAAAGTTTGCGTACACAAGCCCAATGAGCTCATCAGAACGTTGCTGTGTAGCCATGCCACTCAGTCCACCTTTCGGATACGCCACGAGTTCTTTTTGAACTATGGCTGGATGAGCACGATCACCATATAGATTGCCGATAATCACACCAACGACCGGAAAACGGGCAATTACAGCGAGCATGCCAAGTGTTTCTTCGTTTGTTTTGACGATTGGCATCTTTATAAAGACAGGACGGGTCAGTTTGATTTTGAAAACACTCGTTAAAAGCTCTTCGAGACGTGAAGGTGAGTAAAACTCAATCGGACCATGTAGATTTGGGCAGCTAATATTGAGCTCATAGTATGAAAAAGGGACTCTCAAGGCAGCTGTGCCGCTCGCATTCGCTTCCACTTTTGTAAATGCACTGATAATGTCATCGATACCCTGCTGCTGCGTGGTATGCGCTACTGTATTTGTCTTGCCGATACTAATGCCGACAGGGATTGGAAAATTGGAAGTTTTTTTTACACTGCGAGTACGGGCAAGGCGAACAAGTGTCTCATCGATACCGAGATTTTTGAAACCTTTATTGACGACGAGCGAACGAGACTGGACGAGTCGACCGAGACGGGGCTTTTTATTCCCTTCGTATAGCAGATTTGTGATCGTGCCCACGGTACTAAAACCAAAACCAATGCTTTTAGTGACTTGAGTGAGGCGGGCTTCGTAGTCGAAGCCCGCCGCCAACCCGAGCGGATTTGCAAAGTGAATTCCAGCTATAGTCTGTGATAATACAGGGCTATTAAACCGTAACACATGCTCCAGTACCCATCGAATCGCGTGGCATCTTCCAAACAATTCACCCATAGCTATAGCCTTTTCGTGAACATTTTCGGAATCAAAGCAGAAAACGATAGGCCTCAAAACTCGATATCCCCAATGTATCAGCTTCCTCATCATGCAACTAAATATACCGCATTATGGTAAAATAAGCACATGGCAAAACTCATTATCGCTCGACACCACGAATCAGAGTGGAACAAACTCGGCCAATGGACGGGGCTCGAAGATGTGCGACTTACACCATACGGCTGTGAGAAATCTGAGGAAATGGGAACACTCCTCCAGGCGACATACCCTGACCTCCATATTGATTATATATTTACATCAAAACTAATCCGTGCTGAGCAAACACTCAACTGTATGCTCAAGGCAATGCACATTGATCCAAGTAGTATCCCCACCGAGCATGAAACGGCACTCAACGAGCGAGACTACGGCGACTATACTGGAAAAAATAAATGGGACATCAAAATTCAAGTCGGCGAAGACGATTTTGATAGCATACGTCGCGACTGGGATCACCATATTCCGCGTGGCGAAACACTAAAAATGGTTTACGAACGATCAGTGCCATTCTTTATATCAACAATTATCCCCCTGCTAAAAGAAGGGAAAAATATTCTTATCACATCGCACGGAAATACCATTCGTACTCTTGTAAAATATATTGACAACATTTCTGATGAAGGTGTGAGGGATCTCGAAATCCCATTTGGAAGCATCCTTGTGTACGACTACGACGAGAGTGGCGTTGTGACAAATAAAAAAATCCTCCAGGTTGACTCGCGTGTAAATGCCTAGATATTTTTCGATTCTCTATTTTCTAAATAAAACCATCAGGTCTGATACGTTGGACTGTGTGATACCTGTAAAAATCTGTTCGTGGCCGAGTTTATTAAAAAATGTATAGCCAGCAAAATGCGCTTTGTAGTTGGCACTATTGAGTCCGAGTTCTTCTGCTCGTGCTCGTGTACCACTATCGACGATCACTCCGGCACTATCGCTATTGTCTACCCCGTCAGTCGCAAACGCACAAAATGTCTCATCTGGGCGAAGAGTGGGTAACGCTGACATGCCAAGATAGTGACAGCGCCCGCCTGGGCCGGTCGTTGTAACAATCTTATTATTTTTATCTTTACCAAAATCGACATCCGCATGTGCATCTACAAGCACCCGGATCTCCCCTCCGGCGAGGACAATTTCTCCAGGAGCACATGAGGCCTGTAGCGTTGCGACCGCTTCATCAGCTGATGTATAGATCGCGGACGAGGCAACTTTAGATCGAAGACCCAGAGCCGTAGCTCGCGCCGTCATCCCCTCGAGAGCCTCAATATTTGAAATCATCACAATATTTGAAACATTTTTAAAATAGACATCATCCTTCGGTGTCTCAATCAATGTAAAATTATCGAGCCCGTATTTTTCAATAATTTTTTGCGCGTCAGCAACAGTGGTCTTGTCCTTGTATGTCGGCCCCGAGGTAATAAAATCACAGTTGTCACCAGCGATATCTGAAAAAATAAGACCAACCAGTGTTGCTGGGTAGACGAGCTTTGCAAGACCCCCTCCTTTGAGGATTGAGATGTGCTTGCGTACTGTATTGAGCTCAATGATCTCACCGTTTGTTTTTAGGTATTCATTGTAAAGTCGAACTCCTTGCTCGACCTCATCCTCATCACCACACAAAAGTGCTGATCCTCCGCCAGAAATAAGACAGATCACAAGATCATCCTCCTTTGCATTTTCGGCAAGGGTAATAATCTTCTTCGTAGCAACGACATTTGTCAACGACGGAAGTGGGTGTGTACCTGCAATAACCTCGATATGATCACAATGAGCAGCTTGAATAGAGATCACCACACCAGCATCGATGACATCGCCCAGGATACTGTCGACAACCTCTGCAGCTTTTGATGACGCCTTTCCGAACCCGAGTACATACACGTGGCGATACTTGTCGAGATCAAACTCCTGACCTTTTATCTTCAAAAAACTTTTTCCATCCTTTTGCTCGAGACATATCTGCTTTCTTAGGACACTCTCAGTGTCGATCGCATCAATACCAGCCTGAATAATACTCAGCACCTTTTCACGCTCTGGAGTTATCGCTATATCTGGTAAGTTTTGAATGGTCGTAGACATCTTGATTTTCCTATTTAACGACATTCACTTGCGCACCCTTTGAAAATGCGGCAATATTTGTGATTGTTGTTTGCAAAATTTCATGCTTTGCTTCTTTTGTAAAAAAAGCAATATGTGGTGTGATATACACTTCTGGACGATCGATCAAAATATGATCCTCGAGGAGAATACGCTCTGACTTTTCGCTCGGCCCTTGCTGGCTAGCAACGAGAAGCCACTCGTCGGCGAGATCACGCTCTCCTTCGATGACATCGAGCCCTGCTGACGCGACTATCTTTGCATCGAGCGCTCGAATGAGTGCCTCTGTCTCGATCACCTCTCCACGAGCGGTGTTTACAAGAAGAACTCCCTTTTTCATTTTTCCAAACGCAGCATCATTTATAAGATGGTGGGTCGACTGCATATATGGCACATGCACAGTGATGACATCCGCCGCTGCGAGGACGGTATCGAGGTCTGCGTACGTAAAGCCGATCTCAGTCGCAGCGGCGGTATTTGGAAACGCATCAAACCCAAGTACATTCATTTCAAAGCCCTTTGCTATCTTTGCAACATTGAGACCGATACGGCCTGTACCGATGATTGCAAGCGTCTTCCCTTGCAGGTTGAACCCTTCAAACCCAGCAATTGAAAAATCATGCTTATTTTTTATCTGCTGCGTCGCGGCAAACGTCTTTCGAGAAAGCCCGAGCATAAGTGAAAACGCATACTCAGCAACTGTGCGAGAACCATATGCAGGGACATTACATACAGTAATACCCATTTCATGTGCCTTGGCAAGATCAATATGATCAAACCCGGTCGATCTCGTCACGATGAGTTTTACCTTAGCAAGTTGACTTAGAACAGTAGTATCGAGAGCTGAGTGCATAAATGTCGAAATAACCTCCGCATCGATGGCTTTGGTAACCGTCGCGGCATTGAGTGGTTCTGCCACAAAAATAGCCTCAACTGGAGAGCTCTTTAAATCTGCATTCTCGTCTATTAGTCGTCGGAGAGCTTCCTCGTCGGCAGGATTACTTTCAAAAAAATAAATTTTCATAGGATGTTAGTGAAGATGGTTAAGAATAGACGTAACTTGTTAACAATAAATAGTATAACACCCACCCCATTAAATGCTATAATCCATGAATGAACAATGCACTAAAAAAGACCAAAATCGTCTGCACCATAGGACCCTCAAGTGAGGCAGAGCCTATTCTCAGAGAAATGATACAGTCCGGCATGAATATAGCTCGGCTCAATTTTTCTCATGGTAGCTATGATGACCATGCCCTTATCATGGGTCGTGTCCGAAAAATCGCCGCTGATCTTGCTGTCCCGGTCGCTATCATGCAAGACCTCCAGGGACCAAAGGTGCGTGTCGGTCTCCTCGAGAAACCGTTCTCTGTAGTAGCGGGTCAAGAGATCATCCTCGGAAAAGACGTTAGTATTGATTTTGATATTTTTGACACCGTACGTGTCGGTGAACGTATTCTTATTGAAGACGGCCGCATCGAGCTCAAGGTCGCATCAAAATCTGATATAAAACCAGGTGAGGTAGGCGCACGACTGATCACCTGCACGACGGTCACTGGGGGCAGCATCCAGTCTCACAAAGGAGTCAACATTCCCGACAGCACAATTCTCTTCCCTGTCATCACCGAAAAAGATATCGCGGATCTTCATTTTGGACTCGATAACGATATCGATGCGGTTGCAGTCTCTTTTGTTCGAAACAAAGCAGACATTCTTGAAATTAAAAAAATAATTGCTGGCCACGCCGCTGCACCACTTGTCATCGCAAAGATTGAAAAGAAAGAAGCTATTGCAAATATTGATGAAATTATCGAGGTGTCCGACGGTATCATGGTCGCTCGTGGAGATCTCGGTGTTGAAATGCCAGAAGAAGAAGTGGCAATCCTCCAGAAAAAAATCGTAGAGCTTTGTCGTCGCGCTGGCAAGCCTGTTATCGTGGCCACGCAAATGCTCGAGTCCATGCTTTCGAACCCAAAACCTACTCGCGCCGAAGTCAGCGATGTATCAAATGCAGTGATCGACGGCACTGACTGCGTCATGCTCTCTGAGGAAACCGCGAGCGGCCAGTACCCTGT
>JBAXYC010000010.1:0-16543 GCA_037127615.1 bacterium
ATTCACCTCCTTGAGGAGGGTGAACTCATCAAACTTTTGAAAGGTGGTCGCGGAGGACTTGGCAACGAGCATTTCAAAGCATCAACAAATATTCGTCCACAACAGCAAACAAATGGCCGTCTCGGTGAAGAGGGAGATTTTAAAATTGAACTCGAGCTTGTAGCTGATGCTGGATTTATCGGGTTGCCAAACGCCGGTAAATCAAGTCTTTTGAACGCACTTACAAATGCTGATGCAAAAGTTGGTGCGTACCAGTTCACCACACTCGAGCCAAACCTCGGCGCGCTCAACGGCGGCTACGTGATTGCCGATATCCCAGGACTTATTGAGGGTGCCTCAGAAGGAAAGGGACTTGGTCACAAATTCCTCCGTCATGTGAAGCGTACAAAGATGCTTTTTCATCTGATTTCTTTGGAAAATCTGGAAAAAGACGGTGCTGCAGGTGTCGACGAACTTATATCAATTTACAAAACAGTACGAAAAGAGTTGACCCAGTTTGGTCAGACTCTTGATGAAAAACCCGAGGTGATCGTGCTCACAAAAACGGACGCACTCGGCGGCCCAACCCATGACAAAAAGCTTGTTGATGCTGCGATCAAAAAAGCTAAGACCGCGCTCAAAAAGCTCAACCCAGATATTTTGACGGTTAGTATCCTCGATGATGAGTCAGTAAAGGAGCTTGGTGACGAAATCGTGAAGCGTTTGAGAAAATAAGATTCTGCAGTAAACTATAGGGTATAGAGATCGTCGTATGACGCAAGAAAAATGAACGAAAAATACATCCCTACAATTGGTCTCGAAATTCATGCGGAATTGGCGACGAAGTCAAAGATGTTTTGTGCGTGCGTGAACAATCCCGATGAGGAAAAGCCAAATGTAAATATTTGCCCTGTCTGTATGGGGCACCCGGGGACATTGCCGGTACTCAATCACGAGGCTATCAAGCATGTCTTGAAAATGGGGGCGGCAGTCGGCGGGACAATTGCCGACTTTACCGAGTGGGACCGAAAGAATTATTTTTATCCGGATATTCCAAAAGGGTATCAGATTAGCCAGTATAAATATCCGCTTGTTTCTGGCGGGATTCTCGCCGGCGTTGAGTTGACACGCATTCACCTCGAAGAAGATACAGCACAGTCAACACATGATATCGATGAGGGATCAGCGGGGCGTGATATCACCGATAAAAGTTTGGTCAATTTCAATCGTGCCGGAGTGCCTTTGATGGAGCTCGTGACGGAGCCGGTGATCCACGATGCGGCGACCGCCGTGCGTTTTGCAAAGGAGCTGCAGCTCTTGTTGCGATATTTAGGGGCCGGCGAGGCGAACCTTGAAAAGGGGGAGATGCGCGTTGAGGCGAATATTTCGGTCGCCTCGCCGGCCGACACTGCCGCCGGAAAATTTGGTACAAAAACTGAAGTTAAAAACCTCAATTCATTCCGGGCCGTGGAGCGTGCGATCGCGTATGAGATTGACCGACAGGTGCGAGCGTACGAGGCGGGGGAAAAGATCGTGCAGGAGACTCGCGGTTGGAGTGAAGCAACCCAGAAGACATTTACACAACGAGCAAAAGAAAGCTCTCACGACTATCGCTATTTTCCCGACCCCGATATTCCGAAACTAAAGCTCAGTGAGCTTCCTGAATTTTCCGCGACAGCCCTCAAAGCAGAGCTCCCCGAACTTCCGTGGGTTCTTCGTACCCGTCTTGCGACAGAACATGAGATGACCGATAAGGAAGTAGCTGTTTTTGTTGATAATATTTCTGTCTACAATTATTTCAAGGAAACGATAAAAGATTTTGCGAGTGATAAAAAGCTTGTACGCCTTTCGATAAACTACATCCTCACGGACTATCTCGGACTTTTGAAAAAGGAGTTTGGTGAAGGCAATTATTTCAATAAGCTAAGTGAACTCATTTTGCCGACGACATTTTCAGCACTTATCAAACTTGCTGCTTCAGGTCAGATCAATTCGCGCGGAGCAAAAGATATTCTCGGTATTCTTCTCGCAAATAGTCTGAAGGGAGAAAATGGCATGACAGATGCAAATAACCCTGAAAAAATTGCCACCGAAAAGGGCCTCATTCAGAAAAATGATGAAGGTGAGCTAAAGAAAATTGCAGCAGAGATTATCGCTGCAAACCCAACCGTTGTCGCCGACTATAAGGCAGGCAAAGCAGCTGCTCTCCAGTTCTTCATTGGCCAGGCCATGAAGGCCACAAAGGGAAGTGCGAACCCGTCTATCCTCAAAGATACATTCGTATCGTTACTATAGATGCATTCCTGCAAAAGCTTGACATTGAGCCCTAAACTTGCTACACTGCTTGCCAAGTAAGTTTCTCGGTCGCTTACGAATAATAACAATAATAGACGAGGGAAAAGTAAAATAAATGGCAAAGAAGCTATATGTAGGAGGTATTTCATACGGTACTAGCGAAGACACACTTAAGAATCACTTCGCACAGGCCGGAGCAGTTGAGTCAGCTAGCATTATCATGGACAAGATGACAGGCCGTTCAAAGGGCTTCGGATTCGTCCAGATGACAAACGACGCTGATGCAGACAATGCAATCAACATGTTCAATGGTAAGGAGCTCGAAGGCCGCAAGTTGACAGTCAACGAAGCTCGCCCAATGGAACCTCGTGCACCTCGCCGCGATTTCAACGCTCCACGTGGAAACGAAGGACGCAGCACAAACTGGTAATACACTTTGTTCTCACCTCGTTCTCAGCGCAAGCTAAGAATCAGCAAGAAGACCGCGAAAGCGGTTTTTTTGCTACCGTTTTTTATAGAAAGTTGTTAACAGGCATCGTCGCTAGTACTGAATATAAAGGGTATTATTACAGGATAATATAAATACATGAAAAAAATTATTCTCGTAGAAGCGGGTTTTGTTTGTCTTGTCTTGTTTGCGTTGATTAGTAATACAATTCCTAATGCTCACGCCCAAACAGCCGGCGGTGCGTGTGTTACGTTGACCGGCCAACCAGGAGTTTTGGTACAAAGTGGTAACGGTTTAACTTACACATGTGTCGCAACCAACATCTCAAGACAACCAACCTCAAACTTAACTGAAGCCACGGGCCCATGTCTTTCTGGTCCATACAAATGGAGTTCAGATACGACCTACTCGATTACAAGTTATTATTCTCTCCATCTTTTGCTTAAATGCGCCGTGAAGAGTAGTCTGACCGGACTGGTAAAAATTGTAAATCCTGACACCGGAGTGCCTATTACTATGGTCGTTGCGGATTCGGCATTAACCCGCTCTTCTTGTCTAAGTTTTTGTGATACAACATCCTCAGCAAGTATTGATATCCAGCTTGATGCAACAAAAGGAAAAACTTCATACCCGGGATCAACTTTTGCGTACGTTACAGTTACTACCCCAAGTGACCTTGTAACCGTAAAGAATCTTATCTCTAAATATAAAAAAATAACTATTTTGGTGAATGGTGTATATAGCATAGATATTCCAATTGTCGATACTTCTATTGGTGTTGCGCCGACAAATCTGATCGGGACGGCCGTGAATCCAACCACGATTAACCTTTCCTGGACGAATACCTCCACAGCTACCAATGGAATAGATTTGGAACGTTCTGTATCTGGTGGTGCATTTACGCAAGTGCTTCAGCTACTTCCAACATCAACAACGTATACTGAAACCGCAGCTGCCGCGTCAACAACATATAAGTATCGAATTGCAGCAATTACTTCGACAGGGAATTCTGCATATAGTAATGTGGTCACCATCACGACCCCGTCTGTCAATACATCACCGACAAATTTGACTGCATCAAGAAGCTCGTCAAATACTAATCAAATAAATTTGACCTGGGTAAGTACATCTACCGCTGCGACCGGGTATATTGTTGAACGAGCATTTGGTACATCGTCACTTAACTTTATAAAAATAGCGACGGTCACATCTGTAGCGAAAGTATACACAGATGATCTCACTGGTCTCATCACGGGTAGTCAAATAAACTATCGTGTCAGATCAATCTTTGCGGATCTTTCTTATTCAGAATATACAAACATTGTTACTATATCTGCTTGTGCATCAGTAAGTGAAATTGACGCGTCAGTTAAATTGAAAGCAATTTATGACAAGATTCCAGCTGATATTACTGGAAAAATCTACCTCCCGTGGTATCTCCAGGAGGTTGCAAAACCATTTACGACCGTAATTAATGATGGAATTGCGGGTGCACAACTTAACGGAAAACCAGTAAGTGACGCTCTGCAGCAAGCTTTTCAGGATATCAGCTGGCTAGCTAGCCAGAGTGGTATTTATCCATCAATTGGAGAAAAACTTGCAAAGTTTATTGCTGAAACTGTTGTTAATCTTGGTAAAAAATATAATTTAACTAACGACGAAACAAGTTTGTTATTTTCGGGAATGGCAAGTGGAAATGCACCATTTACTATCGTTAATTTTAAATTCAATAGTAATTGGGCGCTGATTATTTTTGGAAGCAATATAGTTTATGAAGTAAAGAAAAATACTACTGTCCCATGGCCTGCATGTGTGAGTTCAAGTATGGTCTCGATTCCAGCCGCTACGCCAGCAGCATCTGTGGCAAGTGTTGCGCCAGTGGTAGGTGCGTCTACGGGTAATACATTTAGTGTAACAGGCTCTGGTTTTGACACCACCGGTAACATGATCAAGCTCACACCTGTATCCCAAGTTTCAGCTATAAAATCTAACTCTCTTGAAGCAAATACGTATTCATTATTTGAGGGTGTATGGAATTTTTTTAAAAATCTTATTCCTCAAGTGCATGGACAAACAATGACCGCTACAGGATATTATGCAATTGATAATGTTCAAAGTAATGGGACAGCCCTCACATTTTCAGTTCCAGCTACTGTTCCTGATGGAACGTATAAGGTGAGCGTGAGCGGCTTCGGTAGCTTGTGGACAGATACGACGTATACAATTGTTGTAAGTGGTAATGGAGCTGGAGATATGACAACTCAAGTTAGTGACGCGATGATTTCAGACCTTCCTCCTATCGTGCCACCCGTTGATCCTGCCCCGCCGGTGTCGACAACTCAGCCGGCTACTGTTGTTTACTCCTGTTCAGTCGGGATGCTTACAGCATTAAATAAATGTAACGTTCCTGGCAGTAATACGTATACATCACCAAAATCAATAGGCTATACATGTCCAGACAACCACTATACTCTTTCTGGAACGATGTGTAATTTGAATGGCGGCATTCCAATAGCAACGACTCAACCTGCTTCTACGGCATACAACTGTACAAGTGGTACTACATATAAACTTACTGCAGCAAATACGTGTAATCTTTCGAATTCAGGGATGTTTTCGTTAGCAAAGGTGATCGGATACTCGTGTACCGATCTGAACTACTACGTATCCGGACAATCATGTGTTATTAATGCAGTGCCAACCGCGACAGTCCAGCCAGCCACCGCGAAATATAGCTGTACTGGAAACTCAGTTCTCACCTTATTGAATACTTGTAACGTCACAAATACCGGGACATATAGTCTTGCAAAAGTGATATACACTTGTTCCGCAGGGTATACTCTTTCTGGAAAGTCGTGTATCAGGGCAGCAAGTGTCACATCGGCAACAGTGACGAGCGCACAATCATCTGTAGTTGTACAGAAAAATGTTGTTGAGGCGCCACTTGTAAAAGTAGTTGCGACGACCACAGCGGTAGCGGCCGTGACGTCCGATCAGATCGTATCTACTTCTACTATTGCTCCGGTTGTACCAGCTGCGCCAGTTATTTTGCCGGCTATAACCACCATACCTGCCACAAAGACCTATACGTGTATGCCGGGTATGATACTCGACACGGCCGCTGGAACGTGTACTACAGGAAGTCATGCAGGGCACGCGTCGCCCCCGCAACCAGCATCAGCTAAGTACTCATGTCCAACGGGGTATATGTTGAATGCTGGATCCGCCACATGTTCTGCTAATGTCTCCATGCAGACTTCTGCTTCTACTACAACAGCAAGTGTGTGGGACTCGGTTATTGATTGGCTTACAAGTTGGTTTAAGTAGTTTTTGCCCCATATAGATGGTTGTGCTATAAATAGTGTGTGAATACCATCATCCTTTTTTACAACTACGTGCGCGTCGAGAATCCTGAAAAGCTCGCGGCAGACCAGCGGGTCTTGTGCAAGGAACTTGGTTTGAAAGGGCGGATTATTATCGCTCAGGAAGGAATCAACGCGACCCTTGAAGGGAAGACAGAAAATATTGAAAAGTATCTCGTAACCTTCTTGGCCGATCCGCGCTTTTCGAATACGCACATAAAGAAAAGCGCGGGCACAACCAGCGCGACTGCTTTTCCGAGGCTTTCGATAAAAGTACGCAGTGAAATCGTGTCGCTCGGCTTGCCGAAAGAGCAGGATTTTTCACCGCGAGAAACAACCGGAAAATATTTATCCGCGGAGGAATTTCATGAAATGATGAATAAAAAAGCTGCTGGCAAATTGAATGCAGATGAAGATTTTGAGATTGTCGATATGCGTAATGATTATGAGCACAAAGTCGGCCACTTCAAAGGATCGGTGTTGCCACCACTTGAGAATTTTCGTGACCTACCGAAGGCGCTCCCGACTCTTGAACTGCTCAAGAAGAAAAAAGTCGTTACTGTTTGTACTGGCGGCGTCCGTTGTGAAAAAGCGTCTGGGTACCTCGTGAAGAACGGTTTTGAAGATGTTTACCAGCTTGCAGGAGGTATCGTGACGTATATGGAAAAATTTGAGCAGGAAAAGGGAGAGAATTTCCTCGGTTCACTCTACGTTTTTGATGAACGTGTAACGATGGCATTTGCACCAACAGAGAATCGGCCGATTATTGCCACATGCGAATTTTGTCATACACCATCAGAAAATTATATAAATTGCCGTGACAACTCATGTCACCGCCATTTTATTATTTGTAAAAAATGCGAAACCGATCGGGGTTTCAATCACGAAAGCGCTCTCTGTGCTGCATGCTCAGTTAAGACTGCGGTGTAACAAGATATGTGCGTGTGTTTATCTTGCTAATCCGTTTCCTCCCACCACTCAGACGGCGGTGATTTTTTAATTATTTCGAGCGCCTCATCGATCTTGTCGGTGATGGTCCAAAGTTTCATGTCGGACTTCGCGATGGCGGAGTGGTTTTCGAGCATGCTGACTTTGATAAATTCGTGAAGGGGTTCCCAGAAGTCGCGGCCCATGAGGATGACCGGCACGTGAGGAATTTTATTATTTTGGATTAGGGTGAGAATACCAAAAAGCTCGTCGAAAGTGCCGAAGCCGCCAGGGAAGAAAACATAGGCCTCTGCAGCAAATGACAGCATGACCTTGCGGGCGAAGAAATAGTTGAACCGGATCTCGTCATTGACGAAGTCATTTGTTTTTTGCTCGTAAAGAAGGTCGATAGAAAGACCTACAGAGTCGCCGCGCGCCGCAAGGGCACCTTTATTTGCGGCGCGCATAATCCCTGGTCCGCCACCAGTAATAACGGAGAAGCCAAGCTCATTAACAATCTTTCCGGCAAGTACCTCTGCTGTCTGCGCGTGGAGACTTTCAGGGAGTGCACGCGCCGAACCAAAGATAGTCACTGAGCGAGGATATCGCTCAATGAATTTAAACCCGTCACGAAATTCTTTTGCAATTGCAGTAGTCTGTTCGTCAATATTTTTAAGAATCTCGATATGGTTGAGCTTATGTTTTTTTTGAAATTTCATAATGTTATTGCGTCATTATATCATAAGGTATATTATCGGTGTATGGCATTTTCATTCAAGATAGAAAAAAAGATGGGGCGCGCCCGTGTGGCGACGCTCACTACTCCACACGGCGTCATCCAGACGCCGGCATTTGTGACAGTGGGTACGAAGGCGACAGTGAAGGCACTTACTCCTGAAGAAGTGGCGTCAGTCGGCGCACAGGTTGTACTCGCGAATACATACCACCTTTATCTCGAGCCCGGCGATGAGATTGTGCGTGATGCGGGTGGAATCCACAAGTTTATGAATTGGTCAGGACCTACGATGACAGATTCCGGCGGCTTTCAGGTTTTTTCACTTGGTGCGGCTTTTGGTCACGGTGCTGGAAAGGGTGCTGGCGGAAAAACGGTTGGAAAGATTGCAGAGCGTGGAGCAATACCTGAAAAAATGCAGCCGGTCAACAAAGAAAATGCTGATGGTGAGGCGACCAGTGTTCATGAGTCCCTTTCAAAAATCGACGAGGATGGTGTGAGCTTCAAGTCGGTCATCGATGGCAGTCTGCATCGCTTCACGCCGGAGCGCTCGATCGAGATCCAGCACAATATCGGGGCCGATATGATTTTTGCTTTTGATGAATGTACGTCGCCACTCGCACCGTATGAATACCAGCGTGAAGCAATGGATCGAACGCATCGCTGGGCGAAACGTTCGCTTGCGTATCATAAAAATAATGTAAAAAAAGAGTCGGATACGGAAGCGCCGCTTCAGGCACTTTTTGGTATTGTGCAGGGAGGTCGTCACGAAGATCTCCGTAAAGAGAGTGCACAAATCATTGGAGCGATGGAAGTGGACGGTGTTGGTTTTGACGGCTTTGGTATTGGCGGGTCATTTGATAAAGAAGATATGTACAGCGTCGTTGGGTGGGTTAATGATATTTTGCCAGAAAATAAACCACGACACCTGCTTGGTATCGGAGAGCCAGCTGACCTTTTTGGAGGTATTGAAAATGGCGCTGATCTTTTTGATTGTGTTGCGGCCACTCGAATCGCTCGAAACGGCACACTGTATACCACCGAAGGACAGATCAATATAAATAACGCAAAGTATAAAACTGATTTTGGAAAAATTGATGGCAACGGCATCGATGGTGTGGCAGGAGTACCGTGCGCTTGTTATACCTGCACAAACTATACACCTGCATACCTTTCGCATCTTTTCCGCTCGAAAGAAATGCTCGCCGCAACTCTCGCTTCAATTCATAATGTGTATTTTATTGTAAATCTTGTAAAGAAAATCCGCGAGTCGATACTCAATGATACTTTTCAGGAATTTAAGACTGCTTTTTTAAAAAGCTATTATAAATAGTGGGTTTGTAGTGGGCGGGTGCTTTTTTTAGAAAATGTTCGAGCGCAGGTCGATTGAGAAGTCCTTCTTGTGCGCCAATGTATTCGACAACTGACATTGAGTTAATAGGCGCCCACGCTAGTGCCTCAAGAGGGCTTTTGCCAAGAGCGAGAGCCGAGATAAATGTAGATGCAAAGGCATCACCGCACCCCGTGCGCTCGTACGGTAGTTTTTGGTCAGGGTAGATCGGCATAAAATACGTGTGGCCGCCATCATACATATATGCACCTTTTGGCCCGTCAGTAATAAGAACAATCTTTGGACCAAGTTTATAGAGACCCTCAAGAAGGAGATGTACATCGGCATCGTTTGTGTTGAGTATGAGTTGTGATTCTTCGAGGTTCACGATGAAGACTGCGGTCATCTTGTAAAGCTCAGCAAGTTTGGTGGTGCCGAGTTTCATTTGAAACGTGCCTGGCTGAAACGCAAGCTGCACAGTTGGATTTTTTTTCAAATAATCTGCAATCAACATGTGATAGGGAAATGAATTACTCGCGAGCGAGCTGAGATAGATCCATCTTGGAGGCATGGCGAGATGGGGGAGTGCATAATCGTATTCGTGATGATTGATGAGAATGGTGCGGTCGGCCTGGTACCAGAGTGCGTAGTGGTAGTTTGTCTCAATATTTTTTTGAATATGAATGTATTCGGTGCCAACAGAGTTTTCTTTCAGTGAGTCGATACATGTCTGGCCACGGGCGTCGTTGCCCACAGTGGTGACCAGCGCGGCTCGGAGGCCGAGCCGCGCTGCAGAGACCGCTGCATTCGCAGAGTTGCCAACACCAGCCACCTCCGTCATTGATTCAAATGGGACCTTATCGGGAAATTCAAGACAAAGCTCACAGTACCCATGCGCTTCACCTTTTTTGTGCGCCGGGCAGATAATTTTTGCATCTTTATCTGCAATATGAATAAAAGCATCGATAGTAACGTCGCCAATTGCGAGTATATCCAGTTGTGGTTTGAACATGATATAATTCTACCATGAAAACATTACGACAATCTGTGGAAGACGCGCTCGCACGAAAAGTAGCCATCGGACATTTCAACATTTCAAACCTCGAAGGTTTCTGGGCGGTGGTCCGCGCAGCGGAAACTATCTCCGAAAAGGCTGGTCGGCCAGTACCAGTTATTATCGGCGTCTCCGAGGGAGAGAGGGATTTTGTTGGCGTCCCGCAGGTGCGTGCCCTTGTCGATACCGTAAACAAAACTCGTGCAGATCTCGAAAAAAGTACAGGTGTTGCATGTAAATATGGCCCAGTCTACCTCAATGCTGACCATACGTATTCCTTTGATCGTGTAAAAGAAGTCATTGACGCAGGTTTTGATGCCGCTATTTTTGATGGCACCGAGCTCTCATTTGACGATAATGTTGCTACAACAAAAAAGTGTGTTGATTATGCGCACGCAAAGATGGCGGAGGCAAAGGCCGCCGGCGTCGACCGAGATATCCTGATCGAGGCCGAGCTCGGCTTCATTGGCAAGTCATCCGAGATTCATGACGCGCCGGCGGCCGGTGTCAGTTTTGGCGAGGACGCTCTCACAAAAGTAGATGAAGCAAAAAAATTTATCGAGCTCACTGGTGCCGACATGCTCGCCCCCGCCATCGGCAACATGCACGGCCTTTTGAAAAATATGCACAAGCCGGCGCTCAATACCACTCGAGTTGCAGATATTGCTGCCGCTACTAGTCGCCCGCTCGTTCTCCATGGTGGCTCAGGGGATTTTGATGCAGATTTCGTAAAGGTTATCGATGCTGGTGTTGCTATCGTCCACATTAATACCGAGCTTCGTGTGGCATATCGTGATGCTCTCAAGCTTTCTATTCAAGCAAATCCAGACGAGGTCGCACCATACAAATTTGCCAAACCTGCACTTCACGCCATGCAGGCAGTAGTGGAAAAGAAGCTCGCCGTCTTTAACAAGCTGGTGGTATAATACGTATATGATAAACGATGTCCAATTTGATGAAGATCAAGTAGGAATGCCGCACACTGTCGGTGGCCACGCGGGACCGACATCATTTGCAGCTGCAAATTCTGCACGACAGGCACCGACTGGTATGTCGGCGTGGCTTGTCCGCCACGGTATTATGAACAGTGATTCTAGTGCAAAGGTGTTGCTCGGTATTTTTATTTGTATCAATTTTATCGCTGCTGGATGTATCATGTATTTCTTCGTGCTGCGATAATCATATCAGTAGTGTCAGTGTGCTATAATAGCCCTATATTATGAAGCGTATTTTTTATGCTTTTTTCATATTCGCTCTCTCGGCGGTTGGTTCGTCTGCGTTTTTTTTGTACACCGCGCATGCACAAACGAGCTCATCTGGTGGTGTAGACTCGAGCATTACACCACTTCCTGGTGAGACGCCCGCTCAGACCCAGACTCGTCTCAAGGCGGCACTTGCTGCCGTAGAAGCAGAACAGCAACAAGCCGAAAATGATTTAAAGACAACAAAAGCGCAGTCAGCCTCACTTACTCGCGATATTTCTGTGCTGAATGGACAGATAAAGATCGCAGAGCTCAACATCAAAGCAAAAAATCTTTTAATCGCTACTTTGGGGAAGAATATCAATCAGAAGCAGCAAAATATTAATGAGTTAAATGCAAAAATCCAGGTTGGTAAAGCAACACTCACACAGCTTATTCAGAAAACAAATGAAATTGATGCCGTCTCATTGCCCGAGATTATTTTATCAGGAAAAAATCTAACTGATGTATATACTGATATCGACACATTTGCGTCGACAGAGGCGGCACTTAAAACAACATTTGAACAAATTCGCGCTGATGAAGCCCAGAATTTAAATGAAAAAAATCAACTCACGACGCAGCAAAATAGTCAGATAGACGCAAAGCAGGCGATCGTTGCTGATCAGGTAAAGATTCAGGCTGCTGAAAATCAAAAAGCAGCATTGCTTAAAACAAGTAAAAATAGTGAGAAAACCTACGCGCAAGTACTCGCGAAAAAGCAGGCCGCCGCTGCTAGTATCCGTGCCGCACTCTTTACCCTTGCTGGAGGGTCAAGCGCGATCCCGTTCGGCGACGCGTTGAAGTATGCGACGACCGCTTCAGTGAAGACAGGTGTTCGTCCGGCATTCTTACTTGCAATTTTGACACAGGAGTCTGCGCTTGGTGCAAATGTTGGTTCTTGTCTCGTGACAGATTTGGCGACTGGTAATGGGGTTGGCAAAAATACAGGATCACCCTTTGAACAAGTGATGAAAGCCCCACGCGACACGACGCCGTTTGTGTCTATCACTAGCGCGCTCGGGTTGAATTGGGCGACCATCCCCGTCTCTTGTCCTATTGGAAGTGCACGATATTATGTCGGCAGAGGGTTCGGAGGAGCGATGGGTCCAGCTCAGTTTATACCTTCGACGTGGCTCCTATTTCAAAGTCGAATTTCTATAGCTCTAAATAAAAGTGTAGCACTAGTTAGTCCATGGAATCCACAGGACGCATTTATGGCCTCTGCACTATATCTTGGCGATCTTGGAGCTCTCAATGGTAGCTATACCGGAGAGACAAAAGCTGCATGTAGTTACTTTGGGACGGGGGGTAAAACTTGTGCATACGGAAAACAAGTCCAAGCAAAAGCAAATACGATACAGACGACGATGATCGATCCATTGCAGGGCTTATAATCAGACTTTTTGGCCAAAATTTGCGTGAATTTTGATTAAATGCTATAGTTTCCGCCACAAACCCATACAAAATTATATGAAAAAAGACATACATCCAAAGGATTATCGCCAAGTTATCTTCTTCGATAACTCTACAGACGCGATGTTTCTCGTCAGTTCAACCATCAAAACCTCTGAAAAGGGTACTTTTACTGACGGAAAAGAATATCCAATGCACCGCGTTGAGATCTCAAGCGCTTCACATCCATTTTACACAAACCAGGAAAAGACAATGGACGCTGCTGGACGCGTCGAGAAGTTCAAGAATCGCCAATCTAAAGCGACAGGTTCAAAAAAGAAAGCTTAACGTAATAACAGCAAGAGAATACTCTCTTTCGAGAAACAGGATTTTTTTACTAAAAAATCCTTCGGTCCTCGGGCCAAGCCCTGCGGATGTTCTCTCAAGAATGTATTCTCTTGCTGTTTTATGTTAAGGCTCCTTATTTGATATACTAAACAAATGGAAAAAGCAACTCTCGACGAATATAAAAAAAATCACAAGACCGCGTACCTCGCGGAAATGTATGAGAAGCTCAATGCGGACGAGAGTGATCTTTTGGCAATGCTTGCGAGTGACCCATCGATGAAGGAAATGGCTGAAGCTGATCTTGCGTCGATTGCTGAGCAAAAGAAGAATACTGAGGCGCAAATGAAGCAGATCATCGAGTCTGAAAAAGAGGCAGAGGAGTTTCCGGTTGAGCTCATTCTTGAAGTGCGGCCGGGTGCAGGCGGGGCCGAGGCAGATATTTTTGCAGGGGAACTCCTCGCGATGTATCGTCGTTTTTCTGAAATGAAGGGCTGGAAAATAAAGGTGATCGAAGAGGGGGCGACACTCGAGATCAAGAGCAAAGACGCATATGAGTCACTTCGCTACGAAACTGGCGTGCATCGCATTCAGCGTGTGCCCGCAACAGAGAAGATGGGGCGTGTGCATACCTCGACCGCATCGGTTTCTATTATGCCAATTCGAAAGAAGCTCAATTTTACTGTTAATCCAGCGGATATTGAAATGGAATTCTCTCGTGCGGGTGGAAAGGGAGGACAGAACGTCAACAAAGTGGAGAGTGCGGTGCGCCTCATTCACAAGCCAACAGGCCTCGCGGTTCGCGCGACCGCGGAGCGTAGCCAGGGTGCGAACCGCGAGGCTGCCATGACTCTCCTTATGGCCCGACTTGAGGCCCTTGAGGAAGAAAAGATTGCAAAGAAATTTACTGCTGATCGAAAAGGGCAGGTGGGTACTGGCGACCGCTCCGAAAAGATTCGTACCTACAATGTCCTTCAGGACCGCATTACTGACCACCGCATCAAGCGCACGTGGCACAACATTGAGAAAATCCTTGCCGGTGAGCTCGACCCCATCATCGATGCCATCCAAGAATACAAGAGGACGGGTATAGCAGGAAATGAGGAAGGGGATTCTGAATAATTTGGGCAACAAAAAACCGCCGAAGCGGAAATTTGCAAGCTTGCTGTTTGGCTAGATTCTCTAAACTTACCACTGTACCAATAATGATACAAAATCTATTTTAAAAAGCAAGCGTTTTATTATGGTGGACACATCGTACAATACTTCGAACCGCATTAAAAGCTACCTATCTCGCTTCTGGGAGTATTACCAGACTGCACCAGAGCTACAGAAAGCCATTGAGAATCTCTCGCCATATGCCGCTGTAGGGGGCACAATGGCAGTGTAGAACCAAATACATAGATACTTAGACAAAGTTCACCCCTCCGTTGTTTTAACAACGCAATAACAACGCACAGCCCCCACTCACCGTTTAAAAACGGCAAAAAAACGGTCAAAACCGCCTCGGTATGCTAAAGCTCATACCTTGGCAAACCTTGGCTAGACCGATTCCGCTGATAAAACAGCGTAACAACAGCAGATCGAGACCTTGGAATACCTCGGATATGGCCGACCTGATATATCAGGTCAATAACAGGTGGTAAGACTGATATAACAGTTAAATAACAGAGCCGGAACGGGATAAAACCGGAGAAAAACCCGTGTTTTTGATATTTACGAGTTTCCCTGATAAAACAGGGAAATAACAGGGCTTTGAACATCAAAAAACCATTTAATAATGGTGATAAATTGGATATGGAGATTAGCCCATTTTCCCCAGTTAATACTGGGAAATAACTGGATGATCGACTAAAAGCTGATACCTAAGCAAATCTTAGTTATTTGATCAATGGGGGCGTTGTAAAATCTAGCTTATCCTTGCCGTCAGCGGCAAAAACGCCCTCCCAGAATTTCTTAGAGGTTCGGCACTTATAGGCCTTCCCAAGGGCGTCTTCGAAGCCAGCGGTCACTGGGTAGCATTGTTTCTTGAGGAATGGCTGTGCGATCTTACCTGCAAGTATACCTACCCAGTGGGAATTACCCTCACCGATCACCCTTGGTAGACCACTAACGCCACCAATAAAGCAATCGTCTGGGAAAATGAGCCTATCACCGTCCTTGAATTTCAAGTAGACATTCTTTACAGTGATCGGTCGACGGCCAGAGTTTGCTATGGTGACCGAGAAACCTCCCCTTACCTGATTCTGGTTGATACCTGTCGGAGGTGGGACAAAAACGCTATGAACTCTCACCTTGATTATCGGCCTGTCTTTATACAGCAGGTAGAGGAACGGAAGTAGACCAAAAGCCCCACCGAGTATTGCTCCGAACAGTGACGTATTCCAAAATGGCTGGTGATCGAGTGCGGCGTTTATGCCCTGCAATGAAGTATTGAGGGTATCGAGCTGTGGGCTAAGCATCAGTACAGTTGAAGTCGCTATCATTCCCACACGATACAACAGAACTTAGATAAAGCAAAGCGACGAGATAACAAATAAGACCTTACGTGGCGCATCAATATGCCCCGACTCAATGATTTTATTCTCTTCGAGCAGGTCAATCAGGTGTGCTCCTCGGGCATACCCTGTACCAATGTGTCGCTGTATATCCTCGACTGAAATATGACCTTGTGCCAATGCCAGTGTTTTTGCTAATTCATATAACCTTTGATCAATATCGAGAAAATCAGTCATGGATTAGAAACTGCAACCGTGTGCCTGTAGTAGCGGAACCATGTATGAATAAGCGATTGGTTCAGCCTTAATTTCCGCACATATTGCAGGATCGGTAGTCGATTGAGATGATCCAGCTGGTGAGCTTTGACAGCTGACATATGAAGTCATACCGCCATTATAGCCAGAATTTATCTGGCAATTCGTCGCCGTAGATTGTGGGGCCGAACTCGTTGTTTGAACGGCTGGCGTGACAAGACTGCTCATAATCCCGCTATAGGATCGCATCGCATCCTGATAGCTGTTATTGTCCGCATCGGATTGCGCCTTTATCTGTACGAGCCTATCGAGATCGCCTTTGAAGAAGCTGTCTGGGTTGAAGTCTAGATATGTGCTCATATCAGCTGACTCGAGTTGTGCCTTGCGTGAATGATCGAAATTAATTGACTGCTGTATTGCCGTTAATGCCGATTGTAGCCTGTCACGGCGGATGGTGGTTAGAGACCTGAATGTCACCGAGGCTGTATCATACTTGCCGATGATTGCGTTCAGATTAGAGTTTAGGAGTGAAATCTGCTGTGTCGTGCTGTCGTTAATTTGGCTCTCGGTCGAAATGATCTGATCGATGATCTCAAGCGACCGTGCCTTTGAGGAAATTTCTTTATTTGTGTTATCCGAGTTGCTACTACTTGGAGCTTCGGAACTACTATTGGTTTGGAT
>JBAXYC010000011.1:0-14442 GCA_037127615.1 bacterium
GTTTTTTGGTAGAGATAGCGAGCTTCTCAACCGCGTCATCAATTTTTTTGTCGAAATGTTTTCTAAATTCTTTAAAATACTGGGGCTCTTGTTCAGGCATGAGTTTCATTTACATTAGATTAATAATATTTTTTGTAATTATAGACCACTGACTAAACTAGAAGCAATAGAAAACTGTGGCAAAATTCACAAAAACTTTATTAAAATTTTATCCGCATTCGGCGATAACAAAATAATCCTGTAATTTAGCCGAAAAAATGTGCTTTTCGGTGCTATAGCGACATGATATACTTAACGCATATTATTCATCAGACAATATTTTAAAAATATCTCAATGGAACAAAACCAAAACTCGTCAAGCAATTTTTCTAAAAATTTTGGACCCGTACCGGCAGCTATTGTTATTGCGGCAGTCATCATTGCCTGCTCAATCATTTACGTAAAGAAACCCGCTGCCCCATCTGCGATCGTAGCGACAAACAATGCAGGTCAACAGACGGTACTCAAGCAGGTCACTAGTGCTGACCATATTCTCGGCAATCCAAACGCACCAATAAAGATTGTCATGTTCTCTGATCCATCGTGTCCGTACTGTAAGGTTTTCTACACAACCATGACGCAGATCATGAAGCAATACGGTGCTGGCGGCCAAGTGGCGTGGGTATACCGTGCATTTCCTTTGGACAAGCCAAATCCTTACGGTAGTGTATTGCATAAAAATGCTGGCCACGAATCGCAAGCTCTCGAATGTGCGGCTACCGTTGGTGGCAATGATAAGTTTTGGGCATACGCAAATCGTCTCTACAGTGTTACACCTTCGGTCACCCCAACCACACCAGGTGGCCTTGACCAAGCCCAGCTTCCTATTATCGCGCAATTTGCGAGCCTTGACGTCACGAAATTTAATAATTGTTTGAGTAGCGGGCAAGATGCAGCCGCTGTCGAAGCTCAGTATGTCGACGGTATAAATGCGGGCGTCTCCGGTACCCCATCAAGCTTCATCATCACTCCATCAGGTACTATGATTCCGATACAAGGTGCAGAATCATATGGCCAGCTCAAATCCATTATCGATACACTTATCGATGGGACCGCCACGGCAGCAGCGGCGCAGTAATCTTAGCCCTCTCTCTCAACTAAATCAATAAAAAATTTCCAGAGTACATACATCGCGTATGTATCAAGTTTGCAGTACTCGAGCATTTGGATTTTTTTTACGTCTGCTTCCTTACCTGTTAGCTCGCCAGTCGAGATCTGGCGATATGATTCGATGGCGTCAGTACCGCTTTGCACGCCCAGTGCTTTATACGAAAGATTCGGGACATTTGCAGGATCAAGTTTCTTGATTTCTTCTAGAATGACCGGAAGCACTTTTTTGATCGATGAACTACCCTTAAATCCATGATGAACATAATACTGCTGATTCACAATATCCATTAGGTCATATGTGCGGTCAATCACGCTATGAAGAAACGCGTACCGCAGTGGCACCAGATCAGCGAGCTCGCGATTTCTGTGGTTTTCAAAGTTTTTATACCATGAAATGACGCTCCCAGTGTCACCAATATCTTTTCGTAGACTCTCGACGATACGTTCCGCGGGGTCTCCATCAAATATCAGGCACTCAAAATGCTTCGGCTCAAGACCTCTTTTAAAATCCTCCTCCGTGACAACGTGGAGCGAATATTGAAAGACGATGTGCTGATACGGGTGATAGCCATTAAACTGAGGAATTGCAGTCGGATACGTCTCATAATCAAGAAAATAAAGCGGAAACGACAGCGAATGAAGGTCCTTCTTGATTGACCATATATCAATGATCGTCTTCTTTGTTTTATGAACCTGGACTTGATTGAGCTTTCTCGGCTTCCCAGGCTCCTTTCCTTCGGGGACCTTTTTGGGCTGGAGCCGCTCATCCTCGGGCACATGCTCTATCTTTAGTATCCCTTCATCGAGCAATTCCCTGAGGTATTTCTTACTATTTCCTATCCTATACAGATCGTGAACGCTGTATATGGGTTTGCCGTTCTCGATCGTATCAGGATTGATATATGAAAACGTCGTACAATGAGAGTTTCTGCCTTTGTAGTAGCAAAGACAGGGTCCTTTCGGCATTTCTACCCTTGAAAGAAAATCGTGGGCTTCTTCCATCTCCATGCGCGCGGTCGGCATGAGCTCATTGACGGCCTCGGTCTTATTTTCTTGGATAAAAAGCTGACCGGGTGTAAAATCCAAGTCGCCTGATTTTTTATACTTTTTATTGAGTCGAATAAGATATTTATCATTTACAGTAACGCCGCTCATTTCAAGAACATTCGCCTGAAATGCAAGATCGTATTCAAACTGCAATTCTTTTTTCTTATTTACTTTCGCGGGCTTGCCGTCATCATCGTCGTCATCTTCCGTAGAGGACATCTTTATTTCGTACAAATCATACGCGTTCGCTGCTTCATTCCATTTGAGCACATCTGTGGCGGCCAGATATTTTTCTACAGCAAAAACTGCCTGGAAAATGACGGGCGTTTTTTTGGCGAGGCACTGCTTCGTCAGCTCTTGTGCGCCCTCGCTTCGTTTTTCGACCAAATACCCATTTGGAAACATTCCTCGTGCGAGCTTCTCGACCTCATTTCCCATTTCGCCAAGAGATTTTTCAAACTCCGACACCTCAAACTGATTGTACACCTCGGGTTTATGCCACTTCACCCAGACATTGTGGTGACACTCTTTGTAGGATATAAAATCGGTTTTGGTGAGTTGTTTCATGAAGGTAGTATAGCATTTTGAAGTCGGGTGGAAAAATATATAAAAGAAGAGCCCCGTATTGCTACGAGGCTGAGATTCCATTCAATCTCAAAAGAGTTTACTTTGCGTTGTGCCGGGCGAGCGAAGCTGCCGCCTGCTTAAACACATCGGTCTTGTCGAGCTTGAGGCCAAAGTCCTTGATGGCAACATCCCACAGTTGAGCAAACCACGCACTGCATTTCTCCTCCCACTGTAATGAGTGGGCGATATCGTGCCTGGACAATGGTGTCCTCGCGCAAACCTTAAACAGGCGGTCTGTTGCATCCAACACTTTGAAGCCCAGACCTACCGCCATGTCTGTTACCGTTTTCTCGGTATGGACGTCGTGATGGGTATTTCCGATACCAAGCGGATTGAGACTGTCAACAGACTGCTGTAATTTTTCAAAGACAGCATCAAGTTCCATCAGCTCATGAGACAGATCCATCGTCTTGTTGTCAAAGATTACTTTGAGTATCGCAACAGAAGCAAAGAGCACTATTGACAGTCCAGCAATGATAAACCCTCCACGCTTCTGAATCTCATCGGAGTGGTGAATAGACCAACCCATCCAAGTAATTCCCGCAACAACCGCAAGGATAAGGACACCGAGTCCAAGGTAATACAAAACTTGGCATCTTCCGCGGAGCAATGCAATGCTACCAAGTAATTGTGTGCGCCGCAGTTGCAACTCGAGCAAACTTTTGCCTTGGTTGAATTTGATTTCCCAGTTTTTACGCAAGGGTTCCGAGAGGACGCGCAACAAACGCGCAATTTCTTTGTCATTTATGTTCATTTTTTAATGCCTTTTGAGGACTATGGGGTTGTAGCCCATTTTTATAAGCTTGTGACTTATAAAAATACTTCATGCAATCCCGAATAGTGCGGCAGCTACTCTGGGAGATATTATATCATGATTTACAAGCATGTCAATAACAAAATAGCCCTATTTCTAGGGCCATTTTTGGTATCTATTGTGGTTCTTAGTAGTTTTTAGTAATTCTTCAGCTGATTGATCTTGTCGTGCTGACGGATCTTCTCGTGAGCTTTGGCCTCGATCTGGCGGATGCGCTCGCGGGTGACGCCGAATTCCTTACCCACTTCCTCGAGAGTATGCGTGATACCGTCCAAAAGGCCGCAGCGCATCTCGATGATCTTGCGCTCCTTGAGCGAGAGGTCGCCGAGGATTTCGCGGACCTGATCGGTGAGGATGCGACGTGATGAGTCCTGATCAGGCGAAAGGATCTTGTCGTCCGGCAAAAAGTCGCCGAGCGTCGACTTGCCGTCGTCGCTATCATCTCCGACTGGCGACTCGAGGGACACGACGTCCTGGTCAATCTTTTCTATATTGTAAATCTTGTCGACGTCGAGCCCCATTTCAGTAGCGATCTCCTCCGGCAAAGGATCGCGGCCGAGGTCCTGGGTCAGGCGACGGACGACCTGCTTGTACTTTGCGATGGTCTCCACCATGTGCACCGGCACGCGGATAGTGCGCGACTGGTCGGCGAGGGCGCGAGTGATGGCTTGACGAATCCACCATGTCGCGTAGGTCGAAAACTTGTACCCCTTTGTCCAATCAAACTTATCAACCGCCTTGAAAAGGCCGAGATTTCCCTCTTGGATAAGGTCGATAAGGGTGAGATCTGGTGAACGGCCAACGTATTTCTTTGCAATCGAAACAACGAGGCGGAGGTTGGCTCGAGCGAGGAGGTTTTTTGCCTCTTTGTCGCCGGCGGCAATCCGACGAGCGAGCTCTTTTTCAGTAGCACCTGAAATGAGTGGGTATTGGCCGATCTCCTTCAAGTACATCTGAATAGAGTCGTATGAAGAGTCACTACGAGAACCGTAGCTGTACTTTTTCGCATGAGCAGGCTCTGGCTCAACTTCGAGAAGTCCTCCACCTTCAAGAATATCAACACCGGATGCAGATAACTTTGCATAAAGGTCATCGAGAAATACGATGTCAGTCTCCACATGTGGAAACTCCTTGAGAATCTCATCGTAGGTCACGAAGCCGCGTTCGCGACCCTTTACCATGAGTTTATTTGCCTTTGCAGCAAACTCTTTGTTTCCTTGCTTAGCATTTGCTTTCGTGGCGGTAGACTTTGCGCCCGACTTCCCTTTTCCATTTTTTCCAGCAGAAGTACCAGCTGTTTTTTTTGCTACAGTCTTTTTCTTCAACTTCACAGTTTTTTTGACACCCTTTTTTTGTTTCTTCATTATTTTAAATATGTTATTGGGACCTAGACCAACACCATCGATTCTTCACGCTTTTTTGAAATTTCTGCAAGACGCTTACTCAATGCGTGACATTTTTCCATAAGCGCCTGAGCGTCCGACTGCTGAGCGTCTTTTTCGAGACGACCAATAGCAGCCATAGCAGCAGCAAAATCTTGTTTGACGATGTCTTCTTCAAAATTTAGAAGCATCTCATCAACAACTTTCTGTATTTTTTCTTTCTTTGTTTCGTGGCCAAAAAAAAGCTCGGCCTCCAATGTAAGCTCGTCAAGAGACGGCTGTGTTGCTTGTATTAAATTGTTGTAGCGTTCGTCGCCGGCGACAGTTTTGATAGCGGTATAGATACCGTCAGTATCAAATGTTTTTTCGCGGGCTAGATATGCGAGGAGCCCGAATAATTTCCTTGAGATAATATCAAGGCGGGACCCCGTTGCAGTACCTGACACTATACCATTTTGTCCCTGTAAGTGTCCAGTGCCGGCTGTGCCTGATGTGGTTGATTGACCGGGTCTTGACTTATCATATGAATTTGTCGCTGAATGATGATTTGCGGCCACCTGGGCTTTTGCCAAATCAGCTTGGATTTTGCGGCGGACATCGCGAATGTCATCCCAAATGAAGCCGTCGGTGACGCTATTACCAAAAATACGGTCGCGGATCATTTTGACATACAAGGCCTGGGTCGTTTGGCTTGTGAGTGCAGCGATAAATGGATAAATACGTTCAATAAGCATTGGCGCAACTTTGCGCTCGTCTAGTTTCCTAGCCACGCCACCAGTTTTCTCCTTATTTTGTTCACCGGAAATATCAGCAAGGACGCCATCGATGAGAAATTCGATCACTGGCTTTGCTGCGCGAAGCGCGTTCTTCCATGACTCTGGATCAGCAAGGATCATGTCAGCGGGGTCCTTTCCCTCTGTCATCGTAGCGATCTTTACATCCATATCGAGCGCAAGTGCGATCTGGGCCGAACGCATCGCCGCCTTTCGGCCGGCCGCGTCGCTGTCGAACGCGAAAATGACATTGGTCGAAAGGCGGCGCACAATGCCGAGATTGTTCACCACAGTATCTTTTGTAATCGTCGTATCGGCGAGCGCAGTACCCGACACAGCGACGGTATTTTTTATTCCTGCTTGGTGCGAAAGCACGAGGTCCATTTGCCCCTCCACGAAGATCGTGTATCCATGCGTGCGTATTGCCGTCTTTGCTTTATCGAGCCCGTAGAGGACCGTAGACTTCGTATAGAGGGGTGTGTCGGGGCTATTGAGGTACTTTGCCGCCTTGCCATCATCATGCAAAATACGCCCTGAAAACGCGATAATACGTCCGCTCGAATCACCTATCGGAAACATTACACGTCCACGAAACCGGTCATAGAGAGACTTTGGTGCGGGAGTGCCGGACACTCCGTTTCCGCCACCAGCTGGTGCATCCCCTGCATCTGGTCGTTTCGCCAAACCGGCTTTTTCAATATCACTATCGCCCCACCCCTTCTCTCTCAAATGATTATAAAGGAGCCTCCAATCATCTGGTACAAATCCCACGCGAAATTCTTTCACTGTTGCATCCGTCAACCCGCGCCTTTTTAAATACTCTTGAGCCTCTTTTACTTCACCCGCCTTCGCACCTGTATGGCCTTCATGAAGCCATTTTTCAAAAAAAACGGTCGCATCTTCCATGATTGCATAGAGTTTTTCTTTTTCACTTTTCGCCTGCGCAGAGCCAGCCGCATTTCTATCATATTTGAGTTCAACTCCCGCACGCTCAGCGAGCATCTTCAGCGCTCCTGAAAAATCGAGCCCCTCAAACTGCTCCACAAATGAAAAAATATCCCCTTTCGCCCCACACCCAAAGCAGTAATACGTCCCCCGGTCCGGAGAAATGTAAAAAGATGGCGTCTTTTCATTGTGAAATGGACACTTCGCCTTGAGATTCTTCCCCGCCCGCTCGAGCTTTATATACGAACTCACCACATCCTCAATGCTCAGGCGCTCTTTGATCTGTTCGACAGGAGTAGACATTGAGGCCATTCTAACAGATTTTCTTGACACATAAAAGCGGTTTGGTATTATTGACACATAAACGGCTTCGGCCCCGGTTCTACACAAGTAGAATCAGACAACATCAGGAGGCGGTTGTAGATCACAAAGATTTATAACCGCTTTTTGTATATCCAAATAATTTTCTGCGGTAATGATACCAATCCTATCGATCAGCCGCTTTGCATCAGTGAGGCGCAACTGGGATATAATTGCGACGCGTTCAAGTTTATCAGGAAGGTGTACGGGTGAATAAAATTTCACACCCTTTACTTGCGTCGATAGTGGTAACGCCCAAAATATTTCTTTATTAAACTTTTTAAATACAAGAACTGGTCGAGCAAAATTTTTTCCTTTTCCGTCCTCTTCGTATCCAACATTTTCGCCAACAGAACACCACCACACCTCACGATCAAAGAAAAACACTCGGGCTATTGCCGTGTTTTCAATTTCAGATTTTTTTCCACTCCATATTTTATAATCTTTATTCATCCATTAACTCTACTAAACCGGTGATAAAGAAATCATAAAGACTCGATAAAATAATTCTAAAATTTCGCGAGTTATCCACACAGGAAACACTTTTCAAATTACAAAATCTGTTGCCGAACTATCGATTTTATTAAAATTTTAACAAATATTTATCAGGATTTTATCTCGCTTTGATACGCTGTCAGTATTATTAGTTTTATTAATCAAGAAATATAAAACACAAAAATGAAAATTAAAATTAAAACCTTCATCATACTCAGTATGATCAGCTTCTTCATGCCGGTCACCCTATACGCAGCTAGTGCTGCCCACGCAAAAATGTACGCCCCTCGACTTTCGCCACTCTATCCGGACATCATCACCTGGACATGGCACCATAAAGATCCATATCGCTGGAATATATATTCTATTCTCAGCGGGGGCACGCTCTGCATCCTCGTTAGTGATTACTGGAAATACGGCGCTGACCGTCGGTTTTCACCCGATGGAGGAAGTGAACCAGTATTTATCGTCGGCGTTGACCAATCTGGCAAGGAAATCACTGGCCGCAGCAACGTCGTTCGTCCCGACGATGCCCCTGTCCCTGGCAGTAAACCACCCCGCCATAAACCCGCTCTGAGCTATGACTATGGCGCCTGCGGAAATGGAAGATAATATCAAAAATATGCCACACATCTACATAAAAAAGAGAGCACGGTGCAAGGCTTCCGGTACAAAAGAAAAACCACACCATCCCGAAAGATTGCGTGGTTACCTGACTTACTAACTATCCTATTCTTTCAAAAGTGAGCTTAAACCGTTTCAAGTAACCAAAACCAAAACATTTTGACTGCATTAATTTAACCGAACTGTCCTCTTATTCTGCATCAGCTAGCATATTCTCGATGCACCACTGAACGAAGTCTGTCCGTCTATCTGCCATACGGCACATACGGAAAGGAACATCTTCGTGACAGTAGCTAAGACAAGTGTCAATATTGTCTTCACTGCGATACCCCGCAATGATTCCTCGACCACTTGCGATGAACCCCTCGACTTCAGGGTTAATATATTTGACCTTAACGCCGATAGCGCACCATTGTGGTTGTCCTTGCTTACGACCAACTTGGCCATACACTTCGAACAACATCCCGTTGATTGAACGACCTTTGAGAGTAAACCCTCGGTATTCGATCGAACCAACTTTGTCACCACCGTTAATTAAACCGCGATTTTCGAAGAAAAGTTCTGCCTCAGTGATCTTTGCGCCTGTTCGAGCCTCTGCCAATTCAGTTGGAGTTGTTTTATCAAAACAACCTATATAGCTGGTGGCATTGGTCTCAATAACTTGCTGGACCATGTGGAAGAACGCGATTGATTCAGGAGTAACTTTCATAACTTATCTTTGGTTTATTTGTTGTGCTGAAACGTTTTGTTACAGCTTCAAAAGCACAATGTTTATGCCCTTAAAGCTGTAACAAAGTTCACTTTTTTTAAAGGAGCTTACTGATGAGTATTTTATCATATTTAATACTAAATGTCAATATATATTATATCCCTCAAAACAAGGCTTTTTTAACAATTAAGCAAAAGAAAACCCGATATTTGTCGGGTTTTCTTTACTTGGTTTAATTAAACGTTGACTTTCTACTACATCCCCATCTCCTCAAGAGTTGCCTTCACTGCCTCGAGCATATTGTACTTTGGACTTCCCTTGAAGCCAGTACCTGCTGGGATGAGGCGACCAATGATGACATTTTCCATGAGACCGACGAGATTGTCCTGACTGCCACGAACTGCGCTGTTGATGAGAATACGAGTCGTGTGCTGGAACGACGCTGCTGAGAGGAAGCTCTTGCGTGAGAGAGAAACTTCGGTGATGCCCATGGCCACTGCATCTGCCTTTGCTTCTTCGCCACCTTCCTTTCGCATGCGAGCATTTTCTTCAGAAAGGTTAAACTCGTTGACGATATCACCCTTTGAAAGCTCAGTGCCTCCGGCATTGGTGACCTCGTAGCGAGAGAACATCTGCTTGACGATGATCTCAATGTGCTTGCGAGCCACGGTCTCTCCCTGAAGCTCGTAGATTTTGCTGACTTCGCCGATAACGTACTCCTTTGCTCGCTCACGGCCAGCATATTTGAATACCTCATCGATGTCGGCAGAACCGTCAGTAAGAAGATCTCCCTTCTTTACATTGTCACCTGCCTTTACGAGCGGCACGCGCTTGTAGTGGAAGACGTACTCAACTTCATTTGAAGGAGCGGCGGTCTTGAGTCCTGCATCGCTGGTACCAGCTAGCTTTTCAGCTGCCTTGTCGGCTGCTGACTTGCGCTTTGCCTTTGGCTTTTCGTAGGCTTCTGCGAGGATCTTGATGACCTTTTCCTTGCCCATGTCTGTCACTGATGTGACGATACCATCGACAGTAGAGACGACTGCTGGGTTCTTTGGACGACGTTTTTCAAAGATTTCTTCGACACGAGGAAGACCGGATGTGATGTCTCCGCCGACTGATGCTGTACCTCCGGCGTGGAATGTACGCATCGTGAGCTGTGTTCCTGGCTCTCCGATAGCCTGAGCCGCAACAGTTCCGACTGCTTCACCGAGCGCAACAAGCTCGTTCTTTCCAAGGTCGACGCCGTAACACTGGGCACAGACGCCGCGAGCGCTTTTACAAGCGAGCGGCGATCGTACAGAGACTTCTGTAACGCCAGCCTCCTGAACGAGAACTGCTGATGCTTTTGTAAGGAGGTGTCCTTTCTTGTACATAACATGTCCGTTTCCATCTACGATATCCGCAGCTAGAATACGTCCGCGAATATTTTTCGAAAGAGGAATATCGATACCAGAGGCAGTCTGCTTTTTAATGACAATAAATTCCTTTGTACCACATGTATCTTCTGTCACCATGACATCCTGTGCCACAACGAAGAGCTTTCGAGTAAGGTATCCGGCCTTTGCAGTGTTGAGCGCTGTGTCAGTAAGACCCTTTCGAGATCCGTGAGTTGTAATGAAGTACTCGATCGGTGTAAGGCCCTCTTTCGAACATGAAAGAATTGGGAACTCGATTGTCTCTCCGCTTGTGCTTGAGATGAGTCCTTTCATACCGGCCATCTGAGTGATCTGCGCGATAGATCCGCGAGCACCAGAGGTAACCATATCGTACACAGAACCATTTTTATTGAGCGCACCTGGGATGAGTTTTTCAACATCACCCTTGGCCTTGTGCCAAATCTCAATATTTTTACGTAGTCGCTCTTCATCAGTGAGGAGTCCTTCGTTGAACTGCTGCATAACGAGGTCAGAGTGTGTCTTTGCTTTAGCAATAACCTCGGTCTTTCCCTTTGGAATCACAACATCATCGATACCCCATGTAGTACCAGAGTGTGTTGTGTATTTGAATCCGAAGAGCTTGATCTTATCGAGGATCGGTGGAAGCTGCGCAATACCCTTTGTGTTGATAATGAAATCGATGATCGTTGCGAGCTGACCGCGGTTGATTTCTTTGTTGATGAATGGATAATCAGAAGGAAGAATTTCATTGAAGAGAATACGTCCGACAGTTGTTTCAAAGATTTTACCGTCGAATGCAGCATGCTTTGCATCTTTTGGAGCAAGAACTTTTACCTTTGCACGATATGTAACCGCACCGAATGTGTGCGCAGTGATAGCAGCAGTAGGATCTTCAAAGATCATTCCCTCGCCCTTTTCACCTTCAACTGTTTTTGTAACCCAGAAACATCCGAGCACGATATCGAGAAGCTTTGAAGCAACTGTTGGATCACCGTTTCCTGGCTTCAAGATGTTCTTGTCTGATGCCATGATCTCCTTTGCCTCGAGCTGGGCCTCTACTGAAAGCGGCACGTGGACTGCCATCTGGTCACCGTCGAAGTCAGCGTTGAACGCTGTACATACGAGTGGGTGAACCTGAATAGCGTTTCCCTCGATAAGAACTGGGCGGAAAGCCTGGATACCGAGGCGGTGCAATGTTGGAGCACGGTTCAAGAGAACGTACTTTCCTTCAATCACTTCTTCAAGAATTCCCCACACTTCTGGAGTACCTTCGTCGATAAGACGACCAGCACCACGAATGTTATATGCGAGTTCACGCTTCAAAAGTCCTGAAATAACGAATGGTCGGAAGAGTTCGAGTGCCATGTGCTTTGGAAGTCCACACTGGTCAAGAGCGAGCTCAGGACCGACGACGATAACCGAACGTCCAGAGTAGTCAACGCGCTTTCCGAGCAAGTTCTGGCGGAAGAGTCCTCGCTTTCCTTTCAAATTGTCTGAAAGAGATTTGAGGGCACGCTTCTGAGCCTGAGCTGCTGCTGCGCCTGTGGCTGCACCGTGGCGAATAGAGTTGTCGATGAGTGCATCTACTGCTTCCTGGAGAATGCGCTTTTCATTTCGCAAGATAACATCTGGAGCATTGATTTCGCGGAGCTTCAAGAGACGGTTGTTGCGGTTGATGACACGGCGATAAAGATCGTTGACGTCTGATGTCGCATAGCGTCCTCCTTCGAGAGCAACCATTGGGCGAAGTGCTGGTGGAATAACTGGAATGCGAGTAAGGAACATCCATTCTGGACGAACACCTGACTGGATCATTGAACGGATCAATGAAAGACGCTTGACGAGTCGTTCTGAATCGAGAGCAGAAGAGCTTTCGAGAAGCTTTTCAAGCTTTTCTTCGAGCTTCTTCATATCTGTCTTTTTCAAAACATCATACACAGCTTCTGCACCGATACCGGCCTCAAAAAGAGAACCGTATTTCATTGAGTACTTGTGGTACATAACTTCATCCATGACCATACCTTCATCGAGGTCATCGATCTCCTTGCGAGCTGAAACCATGAGCTCTTTCAAAGCATCCTTTGTCTTTTCATCGTGAGCACCCTTTACCTTGCTCTTATATTCAGAATCGAGATCCTTGAGCATCTGGTCCTTCTGTTCTGTATGAACCTTTGTAACAAGGTATCCAGCAAAGTACACAACCTTCTCAAGATCTGATGTTGTCATACCCATGATGAGGCCGACGCGTGATGGCATCGAGCGGAGGAACCAGATATGAGAAACTGGAACTGCAAGCTCAATGTGTCCCATGCGTTCGCGGCGAACGATGGAGCGGGTGATTTCCACTCCACATTTTTCACAGATAATTCCCTTGTAGCGAATACCGCGGTACTTTCCACAGTAACACTCATAGTCGCGATCTGGACCGAAGATTTTCTCATCGAAAAGTCCGCTCTTTTCAGAACGTTGAGTTCGATAGTTGATTGTCTCCGGCTTTGTGATTTCGCCAAATGACCATTCCAAGATGCGGTCAGGTGATGCGACCGAAAGGGTCACTGCATCGAAGTCCTGCGTATCGTTCATTCTTTTGTTGTTTGAATTATTCATATTGGTTTGGTTAGTTGGTAATGGTTAAGGGGGTAAAAACACCTTCCGAATTAGCTGTTGATACTGCACCGGAAGCAAAATTTATTTTTATAGAAGGAATTGCAGGATAATCAGCAGTTGGATCTTTCGGACAAGAATCGTTAAAGACTCGAGTAATATTATATGTAATCGACTCAGAATCTTTCACTCCTTTAAAATCCAAACATCTAACTGGAGTTTTTTCTTTGAAATTTTCAATAACTACCATCTGGGCTATTTTCAATAAGCGGCCCCCGTCTGTAGTTTGAGAACTTTGGAAACTAACCATCACTCCAGCGATGATTACAACGACAACTATAACAATTCCCCAAATAATTTTTTTATTCATATAGGTTTAATTATTTGGTTATTATTCCTGATCCGCGGAGCGGTCAGTGCGATGCACGAGTTCGACATCAAGTGCGAGTCCGCGAAGACTCTTGAGTAATACATTGAATGAAGCTGGGATGTTTGGCTGCTTCAAGCGCTCTGCCTTGACGATAGAGTCGAAGGCCTGAGAACGTCCTTGAATATCGTCGGACTTGATCGTGAGCATTTCGCGAAGCGTGTGCGCTGCGCCGTGGCCGAGCAAAGCCCAGACTTCCATTTCTCCGAAGCGCTGTCCTCCGCCCTGTGCCTTTCCTCCGAGAGGCTGCTGCGTGATGAGCGAGTATGGACCGATAGATCGCATGTGGATTTTGTCTTCAACCATGTGGTGAAGTTTCAAGATGTACATGTATCCGACTGCGACTGGCTGATCGAATTCAACTCCAGTACGTCCGTCGCGAAGCTTCATCTTTCCGTCTTCTGCGAAGCCGGCTTTCTTGAGCTCTTCTTTGATTTCGATATCAGTAGCTCCTACGAATGGAGGAACAATAGCCTGATAATCGAGTGTATTTGCTGCGAGTCCGAGGTGGAGCTCGAGGATCTGTCCGAGGTTCATACGAGATGGCACTCCGAGTGGTGTAAGGATCATATCCACTGGCTTTCCGTCCGCCATGTATGGCATATCTTCTTCAGGAAGGATACGAGAAATAACTCCCTTGTTTCCGTGGCGTCCAGCGAGCTTGTCTCCAACTGATACGTTTCGAACTTCTGCAACTTCAATGTAAATTTTCTTGATGATACCAGACTCGAGCTTGTCTCCCTTCTCACGTGAGAAGATCTTTACTGAAATGACGCGACCACGCTTTCCTCCTTCCATGCGCTTTGATGTGTCTTTTACGTCGCGAGCTTTTTCACCGAAAATAGATCGGAGAAGGCGCTCTTCAGGAGTGAGTTGTGTCTCGCCCTTTGGAGAAATCTTTCCGACGAGAATATCGCCAGGACGGACTTCTGCACCGACACGCACAACACCGTCTTCTGCGAGATTCTTGAGCTTTGCTTCGCCGACGTTTGGAATATCACATGTTGTGACTTCAGGACCGAGCTTTGTGTCGCGAACGTTCACGACAAATTCCTCGATATGAATAGATGTAAATTTGCTGTTCTTCAC
>JBAXYC010000012.1:0-13735 GCA_037127615.1 bacterium
GGTGGGTGGAACTTGCAGATTGGGCCTTTACGACCAAACAAAAAAGACCCGCGAACTTTCGAGTTCGCGGGTCGATTCATTTATATAAACTAAACTGGCCATTTTTCGATGATAAGGAGTCTGTGACCATCAGTATTGCCAGCGCCAATTAGTGCCCAGATCTCTTCAGTGACATACGGCATAAATGGGTGAAGCGCACGGAGAATAGTGTGCAGTGTACGCAGTAAAAACTGTTTGCGAGAAAGGATGTCTGCAGCTGTTCCTTCTTTGAAGATCTTTTTGCTATCCTCAAGAATTTCATCGGCAAAACGGCGCCACACATAGCCGTAGATTTTCTCTGCAGCAAGGTAGAGGCGATAGGCATCCATATCGCTTGTAATATCTTTGAGAATCACATTAAATTCATCACGAAGAATAATGTCTGCGGCTGAGAAACTTTCGAAATTTGGATCATACGTGATAGCTGCGGCTTTTGGAACAAGCGGGCCCATATCACCTTCAGCAGATGAAAGGATAAAGCGGGTAATATTCCAAAGTTTATTTGCAAAATTTTTATAGGCTTTGATTTTATTTTCGTCGACCTTGCTGTCGTTGCCGGGGCCGACGCCGACAATAAGCGCCATGCGGACGGCGTCGGCCCCGTATTTCGCAATCAAATCGAGCGGCTCAATATTGTTGCCGAGCGACTTACTAATCTTTTGTCCCTTTCCATCACGAACAAGCCCGTGCATATACACTGTTTTGAAAGGAATATCTCCGAGTAAATACGTACTCATGAGGATCATACGTGCCACCCAAAAGAAAATAATATCCGAGCCAGTCTCAAGAATCGTCGTTGGATGATATGTGGCCATATCAGCAGTCTCCTCTGGCCAGCCCAGTGTCGAAAATGTCCATAGCCCCGATGAAAACCATGTGTCGAGTGTATCCTCATCCTGCATCCACTCACCCTTACCTGACTCATTTTTCGGCGCATCTAAACCGCAGTACACTTCTTCGTCGCGATACCACACCGGCACACGATGTCCGTACCAGATCTGTCGTGAAATACACCAGTCGCGCAAATTTTCAATCCAATTAAAATAAATTCGCTCAAAGCGCTCTGGAATAATAGAAATGCCGTCAGCAGTCACGGCTTCTTTCATAAGCTCTTTGAGCGTAACCTGCCGTGTAGTCCCCGCTTCAGCACCCTTTCCTTCACGGGTAAACTTTTTATTTACAGCGACAAACCACTGAAGCTTTGGTAACGGCTCCACGACGCCGCCTGTACGCTCCGCAACACTTATATTTTGCTCAATGTCTTCTTCTTTTTCGAGTAGCCCCTCTGCGCGTAGCCACGCCACTACCGCCTCACGTGCCTCGGTCGTCTTTTTATCTTTTATTTTAAAATCGCCACTATCAAAACCAACTACCATTTTCGCGTACTCATTGATCACCGTCTTGAGTGGTCGTGCTTCGGTTACAAGCTCATGGCGCTGTGCCATCTCCCAGTCAATCGTACTATGTGCTGGTGTCACCCCAAGTGCACCTGTACCAAACTCTGGCTCCACAGAAATATCAGCAATAACCTTCAGCTGAATCGGCTCCCCAGCAAACACCGCGTCGTACTCCTTGCCAACATACTGCTTGTAGCGCACATCGTCTGGATGCACTGCGATCGCCATATCTCCGAGCTTCGTCTCAGGACGTGTCGTTGAAATACTGATCGGAATCTCTTTAGAATATTTAAACGTGTACAGCTTTGCCTTGCGTGTTTCGTACACGATTTCGTCATCGCTGATAGTAGTCTGCCCTTTTGGATCCCAATTGACCACGCGAAAACCACGATAGATAAGCCCATCGTCATACATTTTTTTAAAAGCTGTACGCACTGCAAAATTTCTTTTTTCATCGAGTGTAAACGCCTCGCGTGACCAGTCGATCGAGCATCCCATCTTACGAATCTGTACAACGATATTGTCATGACTCTCCTTTGCAAAAGCGTCCACGCGCTTCAGGAGCTCTGCACGCCCGAGGTCATGCCGTGACTTACCCTCTTTTTTCATAATATCCTTCTCTACTTTTGACTGAGTAGCGATCGCTGCATGGTCGGTACCTGGCACCCATAGTGTCTTTTTTCCTTGCATGCGAGCATACCGCACCATGATATCCTCAAGTGCAAGCATAAACGCTGAACCCATATGCAAAGTACCTGTCACATTTGGTGGCGGAAGGACTATAGAGAACGGCTCACCATTTACACCACGTCCCGGCTCATCTGCCGGCAACTTATCTGGATTGAAATAGCCGCTATCGAGCCACATTTGATAGATGCGGTCTTCAGTATCTGCGGGATTATATGGTTTAAGAAATTTATCGTTCATTGATAGAGTCTTTTACAGCAGCTCCAACATTTTTTATGAAATCTGCATCATTCTGAATCTCATACTTTACTTTTGTATAATAATGCTTTGACTCGCGAGTAATAGCAAGGATACCGATGGCCACGATATATGAAGCAGTAACCTCCGGCGGAATATGATATGGGTAGTGCACAATCATTGACGCGGCGAGCAAACCAAAGATCAATATCGTCCACAAAATCACGTATATTTCGCCCGGATGCATCGTCGTGTGGGAATCATGCCAACGCTTGAATTCCTTTTCCGCACTATAGATTGCAAGGACCGCGTCATAGATCACTGCGACCGGCAACAATTTTTCAGCGAGTTCCAACCCGTTACCTGTCACAAAATCCCAAATGATTGCGATGAAAAATATAACCGTCCACACTTTTGTGATATTTCTCCAGAAATAGCTTGTGTTGATGGTTGTCATGTACGCCAATATTATAGCTAAAATAGCCGTTTTAGTCTATTTTTTCCAATATTTATTCTCTTTTTTTGTCAAATGGGTTATGCACTTGTTATGCGTGGACATGATCATGATTGCTTGCTTAAATAGAGTCTGTTTCGTACAAATAGCTCCTTGCCAAACAACCGATACGAAACAAAATGAAAGAGAAAGCCATAGGCAAACAATGAAGCGCTCCATTGCGCTCTCGGTGTCCCTGCTGCTGTCTGCTCATTCTTTCTGCACACTCACCCGTGCAGAAGAAACTCGTTCGCAACCCGAACCCTCCGTCTCACTGTCGGTGACCAACGCACCGAAGCTCTCCCTTACCCCATCGGATGAATGGCTGCACCTCGCAAGCTACAAAAAAGTGCAGGCGGCATGCATTGTCATTCCTACAAATACATCAGCGGTAATCGCCGTGTCACATACAAACGCTGTTGTGATTGAAGTGGTAAATAATTTTTCAGTTAGCCACCTCTACCTCACACGCGAGTCTCCAATAAACGATGGCCTCACCGATTTCACTGATCCGGTTTCAATGACGGACAGAAATTATTTGGCGCTTCAATACGAGTTGCATAAACGCGCCTACGTCGTCGGCCTCATCTGGTATTCACCCGCAGAAGGACTTGGTATGGACTACAGCAACAGTGTCTCTATTGCCCTCAAAGTAAAAAAGACACTCGACGCCAGGGTCTGTCTCAAGTTTTGATCTTTTTCGTTCAACAGAAACCGAGAGCTCACACGAGCCCTCGGTTTTTTTATAGGAGGATGTACTCATCCGACACTTATATCAAGCACTCTCGACACTATGTCAGTCATCACCTACTCATATCGCAATGCCTCAATCGGACTCTTTTTTGCAGCTTGTTTCGCGGGATAGCCACCGAATACAAGACCGATGAGCGCAGAGACGCTCAAACCGAGGATTGCCCCTCCCCATGGGAATATAAACGTCCAGTTCACACCAAGCCCCTTGGACAGCCCTATAGCGATAATAAAGGCCAATCCAGCACCGAGAATAACTCCGACGATACCACCTATGGCCGTGAGAAGCACCGCTTCAAGAAGAAACTGCGAAAGGATGTCACGGTCCGTCGCACCCAGAGCTTTTCGAAGACCGATTTCGCGGGTACGTTCTGTCACCGAAACCAACATGATATTCATAATACCCACGCCACCGACAAAGAGTGCGATCGACGCCACTGCCACAAGAAACCATGTGAGTGCGCTTGTGATCGTCCCGAGCCTATTTGCCAAGTCTTGTTGGGTTTGCACTGTAAAGTCGTCTTTTGTCGGATCAGTGATGTTGTGTGATTCTTCGAGGGTTCTCGTGATATCCACCGCTGTTGCCGCCACCTGACTGTCGTTTTGAGTTTGAATAATAATACGACTAAAATATTTGATACCGAGAAGATACTCCTGTGCTGTCGTGTATGGAATCAACGTCATTGCATCAAAATTGAAAAGCGAACCGCCGCCAGTCGACGGTAGTGTACCAATAACTTTGAAATTGCGGCCTTTTATCTTTATTTTCTGATCAATCGGGTTATCATTTCCAAAAAGTTTTTCTGCAACTTTTGAACCGATAACAACGACATCGTTTCGGGAAAGTACATCGTCATTTGTAAAAAATGCACCTCGATCTGGATGAAGATCAAAAATCTCAGCCATGAAATCTGTGGCACCGAAAACGGAAACTTGATAGGCATTTGAATTATACGATGCGGTACCGCCTCCGAGCACGGTTGGCATAATGGACTTGAGGTCTGGCACATTTGCTTTATTCTGTAGTGCAACAAGATCTTTTTGTTTGAGAGAGTCACTATACAATGCGCTGATATCTGACGGACCGCTTGGTTCGCGGCCAGGAATGATGGCAATAGTGTTTGTGCCAAGACCCTGGACTTGTCCAAGAATGAGCTGTTGCGCGCCGCCACCAAGAGAAATCACGAGGATGATGGCGGTGATACCGATCACGATGCCGAGGATCGTCAAAAACGATCGCGAGCGATTTGTTGTAAGGCCGACCATTGATGTTTTAAAAGTGTGTTTGAGATTCATTGTATTTAAATAAAATCGGGCCTACTTTACATACTCCGCATCTGGCGTCAGGCGGTTCACGACCTTTTTATCGCTCTCAATTTCGCCGTCCATGAGACGGATGATGCGCTCAGCATGCTCGGCAGTTGCAGTCTCGTGGGTGATGAGTACGATAGTGCGACCCTCAGTGATATTGAGTTTTTGAATGAGCGACATGACATTTTTTCCGGATTTTGAGTCGAGGTTTCCGGTCGGTTCATCAGCAAAAATGATCTCGGGATTGTTCACAAGTGCGCGAGCAATAGCGACGCGCTGTTTTTCTCCACCAGAAAGCTCGGACGGCTCATGATCCATACGGTGCCCGAGGCCGACCGACTCGACGGCGGCCCGGCCGCGAGCATCCCATTCGGCCTCGGGCACCTTTGAGTAGCTCAGTGGCAACTTTACATTTTCAAGCACCGATGTACGCGGCAACAGGTTGAACGATTGAAATACAAAGCCAACTTCACGATTGCGCAAGTCAGCGAGCTGGTCTCGCGTATATGCAGAAATATTTTTTCCATTAAAATAATACGACCCGCTTGTCGGTTCATCGAGGAGACCGAGCACATGCAGCAGTGTTGATTTTCCAGACCCTGACGGACCCATGATCGCCACAAACTCCCCCTTACGCACGTTAAATGTCACGCTCGCAAGCGCTACTGTAGTCGTATCGCCTTCCGAATACGATTTTTTTAGATTTTTAACTTCAATAATATTTTCGTGTACGGCCATGATATTTATAACAACTAACCACTACACCTATTTTACGTACGTTACTACCTTGTCACCCTCCTTCACACCACCGGTGATTGCAGTTGTCCCATCTGAGCCCTTGAGATTCACCGTGACCGGCACGGTGGTAAATGTAGTATCATCAGCATTGACGATCCGTACAGTTGTGGATGTTGCCGTCGTGGTGATCGCTCGGGTTGGCACAACAAGCACATGGTCGACTTCATGCGTGAGTATATCTGTGTTTGCAGTCATGCCAGAACGAATGCGTGTATCTGGTGTCACAAACATGAGCGTGACTTTATATGTAGGCACCCCTTCGAGAATAGTCTCGGCTGGATCTATGGATGTGACCGCTGCTGGGAAAAATGTTGTTGATCCATATGCGTCGAGGGTGATCGCCGCAGTATTACCAAGCGCCACCTTTGCGATATCAGCCTCCGGCACGTATGCCTCTATTTTATACGCACCTGCACTTTGGATTGAGAAACTAGTATGTCCCGCTTGAGCAAATTCACCGACATGTGGATCAACTTTTGTTACAAGACCGTCGATCGGCGCAGTGATACTATCATCTGCTAGTGCTGCAGCAGCCTGGTTTACCCTTGCAGCTTGTGCAGCGATCGTATCTGCAGACGAACCAGCCTGCTGAAGATTAAACTGGTTTGTCGCCTGTGTATATCCAGATACAGCATTTTTGAGCTCTGAGTCAGCAGAACTAACCGAAGTAATAGCAGACGTCAATGTCGACAACGCTGTGTTCATCGTCGACACATCTGCATCGATAGCACTTTGCGACATGCCAGAGTTGCCTGTTGTGAGTGAGTTGACTACTGCAGACAAGTCACTCAAGAATAATTTTATTTTAGTTAAATATCCCTCCGCATTTGTGATCAGTGCTGCTGCATTTGCAACTGACGATGTGTCGATATCATTTTTCCATTGAGAAAATATTGACGTAATCACAAGACGCTCATTGTTGATAGCGTTCTGCATTTCAGTCGATCTAACCGTAATATTGATGACCGGGTTTGGGCTCTGTGGGTTTGTAAAGAATGTGTCTGAATAATTGAGAAGGGCGCCCTGCGCTTTTACATAGCCATCACGTACTGCATTCATTGCGTCTTTTCGAGCATTTGCGAGTGTCGTCGATGCTGTATTTACATTTGCTTGATCGAGCGCGTATTCTTCAGGTCGAAGGCCGCGTTGTAACTCTGCAAGCTGCGCCTGTGCAGAAGCAAGGGCTGCAGCATCAGCGGCATTTTCAAGTGATGCAATGAGATCGCCCTTTTTTACAGAATCACCCACCTTCACGGCAATTCGAGCAACAGTACCGCTTTTCTGAAATGCAAGATCCGCTTTATCTACCGGCGAAACCGTACCGGTGATACTAACTTTTTCAATGACATTACCAATAGCGACCGGAGACGCCTCGAAGGTCACCGAGGAACCACTATGAGTGACAATATACGCGCCGATAATCAAAATAATGACGACTGTTGCAATAACCCACTTCTTAGTAATAAATTTAACAAATCGAGAAATATGTTTACGCATATGATTAGTATATCATGAATTATTTTTGATAAAATACCTATTTTGAGCAAGTATTGCTTTTTTCTATATTTATGATATAGTGTTGTCTGGTTTACGGATAGCAATTCGACAATTTACTAGAAAAACCGAAACAAAAACTACAAAAAAAGGAAATAGATGAAAATGAAACAGCAGTTGAAATGGGCTGTCGGCCTCGTGCTTGGCAGCATAGTGCTCATTGCGACAGCCGCTCGTGCTCAGGGCACGTTTACCGCTCTACAACTCACCGGGTCACCGGATAGCTCGGTTGGGCCACGTGGTCAGACTATGACCATCACTCCGGAGACTGGGGCTGGCTACACGTTTCTGTTCAATAACATCTGGCTCAGCACGGACACACCGCTTTCAAGCGGTCTTCTCGAAATCGACGTTCAGTCGTCGACGAGCTTGACGCCCTACTGGAGCCTCGTCATCAAAACTCCGGGAACTGGGACTCTTCAAACCGGACTCTATACCGGGGCTACGCGATGGCCGTTTCAAGTGGGCGGCACACCGGGGATGGACCTTGGAGGCAATGGGAGTGGCTACAATCAGCTCAGTGGCTGGTTCAACATTCTTGAGCTTGCCTACAGTGGAAACACGATCACAAGTGCGGCCGTAGATTTCTATCAGCACGGCACCGGCTACGGTCCTGGAGTTGATCCGTGGGAGTTTGGATCATATCGCTTCAACTCGTCGGTTCCGATCACGCCGGTGCCGGAACCAACTACTGGGGCAATTGTAGGACTAGGCGGAATTGTCTTCATTCTCATTGTCTATACGTCTACGAACGCAAGACGACGGAGATGACACCACGAGCATCTCGGCCGCGAAAAGGAATTCCTTTTCGCGGCCGTTTTTATTTTACTTCGCCGCCAACCTATTTAATTTGTCGACGTGCTTGTTGTCTCTCGCGGTGTCACAACATTTACTGTCGTTACCCCACCAGGTACCGTGACCATTGCCTGCATGGGTGTAGTGTACGAGCCATTTGCTGACGGACCACTGTGTGCATAATACCGAACGCCAAAGATTAAAAGGAGAATAACGATAAATGCACCGAAAACAATACCGACGACAATCGCCGAGGCCGGATCTTCTGTTTGTGTTGGGGGCGTATTAATGATTGTTGTCATAATAAATTGATATGAAATCTTATAATTCCTCACTGTCATCTGTTTCGTCTGCCTCAACGTCTGCTATTTTTTGAAAAAAATACGTTGAGACGTCGAATATATTATTTGTATTGTTCATATGTTTTATTTAGATAAATGATTAAATGGTGCTTCTATACAATAAGCCGCCCAAAGGGCGGAGGGATTACAACAAACTGCATAAAAAATCTACCTTAATTAATGAGACCTGATTATCGAAATGAGGAGCACGAGTCCGGTGGCAACAGCAAATACCCCGACGGTGTGAAGAAATAGCTTGATCGCCTGCGTTCGCTCACCTTCGATGAGCATGAGGACTGGCTGGTAGAAAAAGAGATACGCCATGAGAGCGACGGAGAGCACGAGAAGCGCGAGCATTCCCATTGGAACAAAAATACTTTCATTTGGACCAAGAATAGCTTTTGGGGCAAAAAATATAGTAGTAATAAGCACCATGATGTATGCGATAGCGAACAGTGCGTTGTAGAAAGGGTTTTTGGTCATGGGGTTAGGAGCAGCAGTGATTACTTTTTCCATCGAGGGGCAAACCCGATCATCCAGGTGAAAATCGTTGCTTTCATTTTATTCATTCCTTTCTGAACCATTTTTTCGTAGCAGACCTTTTTAAATTCATTTACATCATTTCCTTCATAACATAATTTGCCATCCTTGAAACAGTAGCTGCAGTATTTATCTGATTCCCTTACGCCTGGGTCCTTTGAAAAAGGCATGAAGCAACTTTCGCATTTGTTATTTTTCATACAATTTTAGATAATTATAATAACTTTATTATACACCGGGTAAGGGGGTCTGAATACACTGTACGACTAAATAAAAAGTGACTAAAATATGATTTTTTGAGGTGTGACTTCATAGAGAGTCGAGTCTTACAGACTCGGTACAGTCTTCACATTTTCTCGGAGCAAGCTCCTCGAAAATATGTTCAGACTTTTCGACTCCCTGACGGAAGCTCCGCTTCCTTAGGGTCACCGCTTTTTCGCTACGCTCAAAATCTGTGACCCTACAGGGAGTCGAACCCTGCTTACTGCCTTGAGAAGGCGGTGTCCTAGCCGATAGACGATAGGGCCGGCATTACACGTACGTTGCTGTATCCTAGCGTATTTTCTAGCTTTTGGCCAGCCACTCAGGCTCCTGACGGACCAAAAGCTCATGTGCACGCAAGGGTTCAGCCAGGAGCGCGGCGGTTACCCGCTCGAGCCGTGGTGACTGCGATCCTTTTATTAAAATCAAATCCCCCGCTGCAACAATACCCCTCATAAAATCTGCCGCCTCGACAGACGTATCAAACGAGTGAATTTTTTCTTTTGACATCCCGGCCGCCTCAGCACTCAGTGCAATATCCCGCGCTCGGATGCCGACAGTCACCAGCACATCTACTGACTTTGCTGCGAGCTCACCCACCTTGCGATGCTCAGCTGGAGAAAATGTGCCGAGCTCCATCATGTCACCAAGAACAGATATCTTTCGTGTTGCAACCGCAGACGAGAGCACCTTGAGCGCTTCTGTCACCGCATCCGGAGATGCATTATACGTATCATCGATAAGTGTCGAGCTGTTTGCACCTGCAAGAATATTCATACGCCCGCGTGGGACTCGGTACGTTGCAATTGACGCAACAATAGAATTTACATCAGCTCCATATGACAATGCCGCAGCAGCACCAGCGACGAGCGCATAAATATGTTGCGTTCCAATGGCACCGTTGAGCACGACCGGCACACTATTCCCTTTATAATTTAATTTAAATGACATACCCGTTGCCACTTTTTCTGAGTAGACAATCTCTATTCCTGTAGCAGTCACGTCCCCGGAACAATCGATACCAAACGTGAGACAAGGAACCATTGCCGCATTGCCTGAACCCTTTCGGACCGCGAGCACGTCTGCATCAGTCGCTGGCAATACAAGCTTTCCTGTCACTTTTACTGCACGTGCAAGCGCAAGCTTTTCTTCGAGCACTTGAGCGGGCGAGCTAAAAAACTCAACGTGTACAGGTACCTTACTAACAGTTGTAATTACTGCAATGTCTGGCTTTAACCATCGGGTCAACCCTTTGATATCTCCAGGGTGATCTGCGCCAACCTCAAGTACAACACATGTCGGATATTCACTGCGAAATAATACAAGTCCAAAGCCGCGCCAGATATTGTGTAGCCAGATAACGGGGTTATTCCATCCGTTGTCGAGACCAAGAATAGTGAGTGGTACGCCGATTTCACTATTGAAACTCTTATCACTTTTTCGAACAAATAATTTTGATGTCGGGCGAGCGACACCAGGGCCAGTCACACCGGGACAGTTTGTAAGCATTGCAAAAATCGCATCTTTCGTCGAGGTTTTACCGACACTTCCAGTCACCGCGATAACTGTAGGTGCGTATTTTTTGATAACAAGTCGCGCTTCCCACATAAGGACGCTCGTGACTATTTTTTTGAAAATTGATTTCATAAATTGTTTTTAAAAATATACCTAGCGATCCGGCGGAATGTCGTAATAGTTGATAAGGAAGTGCGTGAGCTGCTGGAAGGGGTCAGTGAGTGTAGCGGAGGCGTACTCAGCACCTTTTGGGTATACCTGATAAAGGAAAATCAGAAAACGAGGGTTATATGCCGGGAAATAGCCAAAAAATGAGTGCAAGTACCGATCTGTATAGTACCCTCCTCCGGCCGGATTCGCAATCTGTGCTGTACCCGTCTTTGCGGCGATACTATAGTGCTCCATTTGAACTGGTCCTTTTGTAAATGCTTTATCAACAACCTGCACAAGCATTTGAGTGACGGCATCGGCACTTGATTGCTTGATGACACGTACACCCGGTACTGGTGAAATTGACTTCGGCACACCAAGTGTATAGTCAATCTCTTTCACAAGATGTGGAGTAATAAGAAGTCCTCCATTTGCAAGTATAGAGAGAGCGCGTGCCGTCGCAAGTGGCGTCATCGCAATGCCCTGACCGAATGCAGCGGTGTCATGCTCGAGCTGGCGCTTCACAAGAAGGTTTGCAATATTCCCCTTCTGATCATTTGGTAAATCGATACCAGTTGTTGAACCGAGGCCAAAGCTCTGGAAATAGCGAATTTGTGTTGTGGTGCCCATTGCTGTCGCAATATATGATGCACCGACGTTGAGCGACTGAGAAAGCACCTGCTGCATCGGGATGACACCTCGAGCTTTGAGGTCATAGTTACAGATCTTTCCGGTATTGACGGTGATGCAGCCGGTATCGTCATAGGTGGTGGTAGGGGTCACGGCGCCAGCATCGATACCGGCTGCCATCGTAAGTGGCTTTAGAATAGAGCCCATTTCATAGGTACTCTGAACCATCGGATTAGAGAAAATAGCTGCATTTTTCACATTGCTCGTATCATTTGGATCAAATGTTGGAAAATGGCCCATTCCATAGATAGCGCCAGTATTTGGATCGATAACGATAGCACCAATCTCGTCTGGATTCCATTTCGTCTGCGTCTGCTTTAGGGTTTGCTCGAGAAAATTTTGCACCGTTGGGTCAATCGATGAGACAATATTTCCCTCGAGCGGCTTATCTTCAAAAACTGTTTTTTTAATATCAGAAAAAAGCTCTGCAAAAAAGTTTACGTATACCGCGTCCACATTTCGTGCAAGGGTATCATCATAAAAACTTTCGAGACCGTAGCGACCGGAAATGAGCGGCGCGCTCGCGGTGGTAGTCGCAGTACTACTCTGGCCAGTCAACCCGACCATCTGTGATGCGAGTGTGCCGCCCGGGTAATACCGCCAATCATTTCGATACATGGTAATACCCGGTATTGCAAGCGCAGCAATAGCCTTTCCATCGTCACTATTTACTTTCTTTAAAATCTCAATATACGACTGTGTTTTTTTAGCAGACGCTGCAAGGAAAGCTGCATGATCGAGAACCGGCTCTGGAGTCCCATTCGCAGACGAGCTTGCTGTAGACGCTGCCGCCTTAAACACAGCGTTGATAGCAGTATATGCCGCCTCTGGGTCAGTCAATAACTTTGGGTTCATCGTGAGAGTGAACCCCTGCTCAACTGTTGCCACTCCAACCTTCGTACCATCACGCTTTTGAAAAAAGATCGTCCCACGATCAAAAATAACTGAGTTCGGCTTTACATATTGTCGTTCAGCACGTGCGCTGTACGTTGCACCATTCATCACCTGCAGCTGATATAGTTTTCCAACTATAATAAGCGCAAAAAGAACCACGAGGCCTAGTAAAATTCGTATGCGTACTACTGATTTAGAGTTCATTGTTGGTAGAGGTGTGAGCCTGACCCAACGATTTTGTTGAAATAAATGCTGTTACATCAGCGGGTACAAAGCCGTGCTTTGCTGCCACTTCCATACTGATAGAATTATCCAATACAAGATACTTGCTTTCAAGATCGTTGACCTGGGCATTTACAATACCAATCTGTTTACTGATATTTTGTCGTGCAACGACATTGGTGATCGCCTTTTGTACAAAAAATACGTATGCTGCTGCTGACATCACAATCGTCGCAATCAAAAAGCTCGCAATCATTTCTCGATAGCGGAGTGCTTTTTGTACATTGTATGCGATTACTTGTGTGGTCATGTTAGTTATTAATTTTTAAATTTTATTAAATTGGTACTACTGAATTTTTTCAATGATGCGAAGTTTTGCGCTGCGTGATCTCGGATTTTCTGAAACTTCCTGCGCACATGCCGTCAACGGCTTCTTGGTGAGGATAGTCCCGCGACCTGCGGCCACCTGTTCTCTGTAATAGTTTTTTACAAGACGGTCTTCGATACTGTGAAAAGAAATGATCGCCATTCGCCCACCGACGGCTAGTCTCTCAAACCCCTTTACTAAGCCATCTTTGAGCGCCCCGATCTCGTCGTTCACGGTAATACGAAGTGCTTGAAAGGTCTTTGTTGCTGGGTGAATCTTGCCGTGATGATATTTTGTTGGCGTCGCACGTTTGATGATGTCGACGAGATCAAATGTGGTCTCAATCGGTCGTTCAGCACGACTCTCGACGATGACTCGGGCGATGCGACGTGAGTAACGTTCGTCACCGTAACCAAAGATGATATCTGCAATGTTTTCTTCCTCCCATGTATTGACGATATCTCGCGCAGTCAGCACGTAGTCTCCGCTATTTGTTTTTTCCGTAGCGAGCGACTCCACTCGTGGCGATTTGAAGGTCATCAAGAGCGGTTCATTTTTTTGAAATGAAAACCCGCGTCCCGATGTTTCAAATTGATCTGAAGAGAGACCAAGGTCGATCATAATGCGATTCGCATGTTGTATGCCGAGACCGTCGAGCACCTTGGTCAGATCAAGCGTGCGCAGATCCTCCGGC
>JBAXYC010000013.1:0-12827 GCA_037127615.1 bacterium
GATGTGCGTGAGCGCCAAGTCGGCTTTGTTTTCCAACACTATGCCCTCTTCCGCCACATGACCGTGTTTGAAAACGTCGCGTTTGGTTTACGCGTTCGCCCGAAAGAAACACGTCCAAGCGATGCCGAAATCAAAACCGGCAAAAACGTCAACGAATTCATCAAGCGCTTTCCATTTGAAGCAACCGTCGCCCAGCGCTCGGCCATCGATGTCATACTCAATGACTTTGCACGAGGGTCTGCAATGTCACGTCTCCTCGAAGGAGATGTCGGTTCTGGAAAAACAGCTGTCGCCGCGGCAACAGCCTACACGATCGTCACAACACGACCAAAAGATGTTGGCGGCGCGGACAAAAAAAATGTTCAACTAAATAAACTATCCAAAGCTGCAAGCGTTACTCCACAGGGCCTCGGCCACCTCCAGGTTGCCTACATGTGCCCCACCGAAATCCTAGCAACCCAGCACTTTGAGTCATTTATTCAGTACTTTTCATACCTAGGTATCCAGATCGGCTTGGTGACAGGCTCTGGCTGTAGAAAATTTCCATCAAAAACAAACCCAAAAGGATGGACTGATATTTCTAAGCCCCAGCTATTGAAATGGGTTGCGGCTGGCGAAATATCTATCGTGATCGGCACACATGCCCTCATTCAGAAATCTGTTCAATTTAAAAATCTAGCCTACGTTATCATTGACGAGCAGCACCGCTTTGGTCTCAACCAGCGCAAAGCCCTCGTTCGAAAAGATGAGGATAATATCATGCGCGCCCCACACCTCCTTTCGATGACCGCGACGCCAATCCCTCGTACACTTGCGCTTACGATCTATGGCGACCTTGATCTTACCCTCCTTGATCAAATGCCCCATGGCCGAAAGCCAATCATTACCGAAATTGTGCCCCTGAAGGAGCGTGCTGGTGTATATGAAAAAATCCGATCCGAGATCCGTAGCGGTCGGCAGGTGTATATTATCTGCCCTCGCATCGACGAGCCCGACCCATCGAAGGAAGCATCCGTCAATGCAAAATCCGTCACCGAGGAAGCAAAGCGCCTTAAAAAATCTATTTTCCCAGAATATGAAATCGGTATCCTCCACAGTAAGATGTCGCCATCCGAAAAAGACCGCGTTATGACAGAGTTTAAGGCCGGAAAAATAACCATCCTATGCGCGACATCCGTCGTCGAAGTCGGTGTAAATGTACCCAATGCAACCGTCATCGTCATCGAAGGGGGTGAGCGTTTTGGCCTCGCCCAGCTCCACCAGCTTCGCGGCCGTGTCATTCGCAGCAACCACCAGGCATATTGCTACGTCTTTACCAGCACCGCAACCTCAGCCGAGAAAACAGTTGCGCGACTCAAAGCTCTTTCGACTGCAAAAAATGGCTTCGAGCTTGCAGAGTATGACCTCCAGTTTCGTGGCGCTGGCGAGCTATCATCTGGCCGCCAGTGGGGTGTTTCCGACATCGCTATGGACGCACTAAAAAATATAAAGATGGTCGAAGCTGCGCGTACCGAAGCCCGACTTCTCATTGATGTAGATTCGACATTTAGCATCTACCCGACCATCGCCGACGAGCTTTCAAAACGCTCCGCAGAAAACGGCACTGTTCATTTTGAATAAATAGACAAAAACATAGTGCGGTTAATTTATCCTTAGAAAATATGCTCCGACAGGACACGCTTGTGACGGTGTAGCATTATTTCCACATGTAATTTCAATAAAATAATTTCCGTCAATCTCACTCACCTGTGGAGACCATGTGTAGGTACCTGTGTTTTGGATATTCATATCAACTACCCGAACAAAACTATAGTTTGCTGGCGAGTCGGATGTTTTTTTGAGTAGGATTGCATGTAATACGATGCCCGTCGGATAGCTTGCTGGTTTCCATTGTAGCGTTTTTGCACCGCCGTTTGAAAATATTGAAAAGACTGGCGCTGGCATATTTTTCTGAGGGGTCGATACATCACTCGCTCCTGAAATAGGTACAAATAATGCTGTTACCGTACTATTCCCTGACATTGAAAAATTACAAAGCGTCGAAGCTCCTGAGCAACTGCCGCCCCACATTGAGAATACATATCCATCAGCAGCGGTTGCAGCGAGCGTCACCGCAGTGCCATATGTAAACGTGGCCGAGCACAATAAGCCACAATTAATCACTCCGCCGCTTACAAATCCAGAACCTGTCGTGTTTACTTTCAACGTGTACGATGGTTGTGAGAAAAATGAAGGTTCTGTCGCACTACTACTTGTGGCCGAAACGGAAGTTCCTGCGATATATAAATTGAAAATCTGTGAAGAGGATAGGACCTTATTGTATATGCGCACATCAGCTATCGAGCCATTCCAGAAAGAAGTACTTCCACCAATACCAACCCCTTGATCTGCTCCGGCAGTATTCAAAGCAAGTAGACTACTCGTCGCCGTATCAGCGAGAATGCCATCGACATATAGAGCCAGCGTACCTGCACCGTTATAGCTTCCGACAACATGATGCCACTGGTTTAAACTGACTAATGTACTCGAAGATGTAGCGCCAACCGAAACATCAGATTTTCCATCCGAAACTTTAAATACGAGATTACCGTTCGGAGAACCTCCGAGATAATACTGCTCATTCGCAGCGTCACCACTTTCAATCCCTTTTGTAAGTACAGGAGTGTACGCAGCAGGTAGTGCCGCTTCTTTTATCCATGAGCTTATCGTGAGCGGGCCGGTGAGGTTGAGCGTGGTGCTTGATGCGGATAACATAACATCTTGATCAATACCATTAAAACTGAGCGCCCCACTACCCGCATTCCCAGCGATCCACAACGGACTATTTTGAAGAATGCCCTGATTGCCATATATCGTCACATCACCAGTAGATGCACCTGACCCTTCACTAAATGTCCAATGTCCGACGAGTGCACTATCAAAATCAAAAACAGCAGCTGTCTGCGAGTGAGTTGAGATAAAAGTGACGAGCACGTTTCGGAAACCTTGCCAATTCATATAAACAAAAACCACCGCAAGGACGGTGACCATAATCTGGGCTATCGCAATAGGTCGTTTGGGGAGTGCGATCATTTTTTTATAATACCACACTGCAAAATAAACAAAAACCGCTGATGTTCTCAGCGGTTTTTGTTGTACTTGAGAATTGCGGCAGTTCTAGCTTATGCCTGGACTGATGCACCTGACTTGTCACAACACTTACAGCTCTTCTTATGTGTAACGACAAGGTAAACAGCTGAAAGACCAACGAGAGCGTAAACGATAGTGACGATAACTGGCCATGTACCGAAGATCAATGTAACGAGGTTCCAGCTAGGGTTGATAGCGATAAGTCCCCAGTTTAGACCACCAACAATAACAAGAATAAATGCAATTGCGTGAATAGCTTTCATATGTTGAAAAAATTAAATAGTTTTTAAATAATAATACAAACGACGTGTACGGGTACTATTATATCATTTTTCTGCTTTTTATGGCCAAATAAGTTATCCACCCGTTACCAAGGCGTTATCCCCTATTTATCCCCATTTTAGCCAAATATTGCTTTGACAGTAGGGTTATTTACTAAAGGCCTGTTCCTCGATACGAAGAAGCTGATTGTATTTTGCAAGACGCTCGCTGCGTGAAAGTGACCCTGTCTTTATCTGTCCTGAGCCAAGTCCGACAGCAAGATCTGCGATAAATGTATCTTCAGTCTCGCCAGAACGATGACTGATGACTGTTGTAAAGCCATTCTTCTGAGCAAGTACGATCGCCCGAATAGTCTCAGTGAGCGTGCCGATCTGGTTTGGTTTGATGAGAATTGAATTTGCAGCCTTCATATCGATACCCTTCTGGAGTCGTTCAACATTTGTCACAAAAAGATCGTCGCCAACTATCTGCACCTTTTTACCAATACGCTTTGTGAGCTCGGCATATCCATCAAAATCATTTTGATCAAATGGATCCTCGATACTGACGATCGGGTACTTTTTTGTAAGTCCCTCGAGATAGTCGATCATTTCAGCGGTGGTGAGCTTTTTATTTTCACACTTGAGATTGTACATACCGTCCTCAAAAAATTCAGACGCTGCACAGTCGAGAGCGAGACAGACGTCTTTGCGCGGAATATAGCCCGCCTTGCTGACAGCCTCGAGGATCACATCAAGTGGTTCACTATTTGCTGAAAGCGATGGCGCAAAACCTCCTTCATCTCCTACTGTTGTCGCAAAACCCTTGTCGTGGAGGATTTTCTTGAGTGCGTGGAATACTTCTGAAGCACACTGGAGGCGCGCCGAGAAAGTCTTCTGCTGAGGAATGACCATGAATTCCTGGATATCGACAGACTTATCAGCATGTTTACCACCATTCACGATATTGAACATCGCCTTTGGGAGAATCATTGGCAACTTTGTGGTCTTGAGCGATTTTATTGCACGAGTCTGGTTGCCAAGAGTTTCAAGATATTTATAAAGAGGTTTCTTTGCAGATTTTGCCTGTGCGACAGCGACCGCGAGAGAAACGGCAAGGAGTGCATTCGCACCAAGACCTGACTTGTCCTTTGTGCCATCGAGTGCAATCATTTTTTCATCGATCTCAACTTGCTTTGCCGCATCCATTCCCTTTAGTTTCGGAGCGAGTATTTTTTTAACATTTTCCACTGCTTTCATGACACCCTTGCCGCCGTAGACGGCCTTGTCACCATCTCGAAGCTCAAGAGCCTCAAAGATACCCGTGCTCGCACCAGACGGTACACCAGCACGACCAAATGAGCCGTCAGAAAGTGTGACATCTGCCTCGAGCGTCGGATATCCTCGGCTATCGAGTATTTGTCGCGCAGTAATTGATTTGATTATCGCCATGAAAATAAAAATATTAAATTAATAAAAGACAGGCGCATATTATAGCATCCCCGTAGAAAAAGTGAATTCTGACTATTTAGTTACTGAGTTTGAATGTCGCCATCGAATCGAAGATTGGTGTTCCTGCCCATCCGTATTCTGACTCAGGCCAGATTGCAAGAAGCTGATACCCCTTGCTCTTATCAAAGACCGTGATAAGTGCAAAATCGATAATCTCATAGTCGGGCGCTCCGTACGACGCTGACCCTCGATACATATAAGCTTCACTCGAATTTATTGTTTGTTTTTTTAAATCAGAGACCTGAAACCCCTTCAAACCCGCTGATGTTAGTTTATTTTTCATCACACTGACGCCCGCAAGAGCCAGCTCGGAAGCGATCTTATTATCAGTTGTCTCTGCGGGTAGGTGACTGCGTATGTATGCCGTATTCAGTCTCGATACAGTAAGATCAGCGTTACGGCTATCGCTAATAAACACTGTTATTTTATTCACCGCATCATTGCCAGACGATGTCGCCATAACAAACGACCAGCCAGTCGGAAGATTCAATTTAAATGCACCATCATCACTTGTGTACGGCACCTTTTGCAAGGCTGCTGACAATGTAGAAGTAGAGATTGGAAAATCAAAAGGAAGTGCCGGTGAAGTAGAGTGTGACGTAACAATCGATGAATTAGCATGCCGTTCAGTAAGCTCTGGCATCTTCTTTACCAACCACCCCACAGAGAACACTTCTGCAATAAGGGCCGCAACGCCAAGGATCATGGCTGCAATAATTTTATTTTTTCGACGCTGGTTGAGCTCAGTCGTCAACGACTCGGCAGCACGCATCTCACGAACATGGTAATAAATTTCAAAGGTTGAAAGTATACCAATTGGCTGTATTACAAGTGCCATAAAAAGGATGATGGCGATAACGACGATGACTGCAAATATCACTGCAACGACCATACTTTTCAAAACAACAGCAATCAAAATAAAAATAAGCACAGATATGATTACACAAACAGCCACTACTGCAAACGCGACAAGCCCCACAAAAAGGCCGACAACAAGTATTCTCCACGCAAGGCTCCACCAGTAATCACGCACGAGCATCCAACTCCCATTGAGTGCGGCAAACCATTTTTTATCCTGATCAAAAAATTCATATGGGGCGAAGAAAAGATACCCATATAAGATAATTCCTGGGACAATAAATAAGATACCGGCCCCGATACTCGAAAGCCAGATCATGATCAGGAGGAAAAGGTACGGAAAAAAAAGTTTGAGAGCTTTTTTATAGCCACCTCCTATATTGACGAATGTGCCGTGGCGAATATCGGTAATACTTTTAAAAAGGGCGATACTCGAAAGGAACATAAACAGAAGAATGATCACGCCAGCAACAATGATGGTGATCGTGAGCCATGTCGGCAATACTGGTAAATGTGAAGATACAGAGGACTGGGAGGATGTAGAGCCGCGAAAGCTAAAACCAAGGCCGCCTAGACTTCCAAACAAAAATAATGGCCACAATTTTTTAAAATTTTCTTTATAAAATTTCCATGCCTTGTCAACAAAACTCATAACGTCGGGGAGCTTGTGTTTTTGGTTCATAAGATTAATTAATGATTAATAGATGCAAAAATAATTTTTACTAGACCGTATAGCACCAGTGCCAATACTATCAGCAAAAAAGGTAATGAAAATGCTAGATTCATTTTTTTCTTATATTCTTTTTTCTTTACGACATCGACTTCCCTTGAGGAAAGTGACGCGAAAACAATTCCAAATATAACCCCGACTGGAATACCGATCATAGCCACGAATGTAAGAACGAGCTGCACAACAACACTAAAACTATTCATAAAAATACAGATACCTAATTGATATGGTTGAAATTTTCATATAAAAATTATACCACACGAACAAACGGTGCGCCTGCTTGGATTCGGTCACAGGTTTCGCCGCATGCGGCTCACCCGCGACCCCGCCTCCTTTGTCTCGGTTCGCTACGCTCACCACGAGACTTCAGTCCGGCTTTCTCATTCAATACATGACACAGAAATTAAAAAAGACTGGCAAAAGCCAGTTTTTTTAATTTTGTGCGGGGACTTAGACGATGTTCGGGCACAACAGTGTAAAGCCAAGCGTGCTGCCATACTCATATACACTCACTTTAGAAATGAGTTTGGCTTTCCTATCGAACAACATGGGCGGTCAAGTAACAATACCAAAAGGAGGATTACAAAGAAGGGGTGATAATTTGTCGTTGACGACAAATATGCCAAACTAGTTATTCTCTAAAGAATACTCGGAAGCAAAAGAAAAACCGGTCATTTTAAGACCGGTTACCCGAAAGATTGAAGAGTCGGGATTTTTTCTTATTGTTGCAAGGAATACTGCTGGTATGGACTAGAGATGGCCGTGTGGGATGGGATCGTCGATGAACATGTCATGGGGTGGCCATAAGCCTACGAAGTTAAGCCACCCGAAGTCATCGCGAACGATAACACTGACATCGGTGTCTCCCGGAACAATTTTGAATTCCGGGTCGCTAATGTTCATCACTCCGTTCTCTGTCTTCACTAGACAGGCTTGGCCCTGAGTCATTGCCTGCAGGTTATGGAATTTCTCTAAAGCCCAGGTGCGGACCTTCATTCCTGGTGCAGGTTCAGACTTGAATGTCTGACCAAGAAACTCATGAAGCGACATTGCGTCGATGAGGTGATAACCATCAGGGATTTTACCCTTACCTAATTTAATTAAATCATTATTTGTAGTTTTCATAGATCAATTGCTTTTATTATTTGAACCTGGTCGGTTCGAAAGGACTTACAGAACATCTCTCTTAGATGTGCTAAAAGTCCTCACAAACCTTATCAAATAATAACAACTCCTCTGGTTGCAATTATATCATGGACAACCAGTTATGTCAATCTATAGCAACCCAACACAGTGAAAGCAAAAAAACCCTAAACTGAGGGCTTCTTTGAAAGTTCGAACTTCGTCCTATTTGTGCGCCTGCTTGGATTCGAACCAAGGACCCTCGAGGTATAAGCTCGATGCTCTAACCAACTGAGCTACAGGCGCGTGATATTGTGCAAACTAGCCAAAACAGCTACTGGCTCCTGACATTGTGCAAACTAGCCAAAACAGCTACTGGCTCCTGACATTGTGCAAACTAACCAAAACAGCTACGGGCGCGTATGAACAAGTTCATAATAGTCTAAAAATGCTCACGTATCAAGAAATAAAAAACACCCCGGGGCTCCCTAGGGTGTTTTGAAAACTAAGCTCACAGACTATTTTTTAAAGAATTTTTGAAACTTTGCCTGTGACAAACCGTAGTTCCAGCCTGGTTCCATTTCCTGAAGACGCCCCCAGCGATCCTTGTCGTATTTCGCCGTATTCTTGAGTTGAACAAAGCAAACTACTGACGACCTTCCATCGTCCGCGGTCTCTGACGTCGCGACCACTCGATGGCCGAGCGCAACAAGCTCACCTTTTGACTGCAGCTGCATTTGCATCGACGGAATGATCACCGTTTCCCCTTCTGAAACCGGCATATCCACCCACTGCTTATCGTAAGTAAAGCATTGCAAACCTGGCGCACTTTCAAAAAGATGCAGGGTAAAACCACTCTGATCGTTATGTGCCGTCGCCATTTCTTCGCCAACTTTTCGTTCGCCAAAAAAATGATTGAAGCGAATAAAATACGCATTATCGCTTTGATTGACCTCGTCGGCAAAACCCTTCAGACCGTATGTGATTTCCACTTGCCGTGCAAAATCAAGAATCAATGGCTTAACAAGCGCAACCAATGCGGTCGCGTTTTCAATAAACTCAAGTATCGGTGCGGAGTAAATTCCCTCACTATGCTGGTAAAGCCACTCCGCGCCACCAAGGGCCACATCAAAATTTTCTTTTCGATCGGCTTTATTACCAATACCATTTTTGAGTTCATAACCCACGCCGTCTGCATTATTACTATACGGCAACCCCTTTTTTAATTCCTCTGGCAGTAAATAAAACCGACGCCACGAGTCGACGGCACGCACGACAGCTCGACGTAAACTTTGTGGATAATTCAATCTGACGAACCCCTTTGTTTTAAGATCTACAATTGGTGTATTCATATTTTGATTTTTATTTTTAATTTTGTACCGCACTTCCCTCATAAGGGTACTTCACCCAATAAAAATAAAAAGCGAGGATGTCCTCGGTAAAAATATGCTTATTTACAGGCCTGCCACGGAGTCCCTCTTCACACTCTCTTCAAAGAAAAATGGTGTCTTTTGTATTGATCCATCTCGAATTGCTTTCAAAACTGTCGTAATACTTTTTATTGAATCAAACTCATCCGACTCATTTTCAATTGCCTCATCGATTGACACCCACATATTGTGACCAAAATCGGAATCAACGAGCAGTTCCCCGCTCGATGAATCCGCATACGCAATCGGAAATAACAGATCTGAAAAAAGCTCGCCCGACTTGTACATGATACGGCGTTCACAACCAATGAGACGAAACGTGGCATCGAGCCCTGTCTCCTGTTTTAGCTTTCGGGTAGCGGCAGATTCGATGAGTTCGCCCTTGAGGACAACACCGCCCATCACACCCACTTTTCCATACGACGGATTTGATTTTCGAAGTTGATTTAATATTTCGATCCGTTTGCCATCTTTACCGTCGATGACTCGCGAGACAATAGTGATGACATTTATTTTAAACAGGCTCGTAATTGCATCGTTCGTCGGATACGGATCCGCAACATGTTTGATGCCAGTCACCGACAGTGAGTATCCTTCGTCAGACTTCACTACATAGCCCTTTTTAACAAGAAACTGCAGGTGGTAGTTATAAAGGTCGTTCGGCACTTTATCAGGCTGCATCTCACTATAGCGAAGTAGTTTCGCATTTTTTAACTTACTCAAAATATGATTCTGGATCGGAGAAAATTGCTGGGCCATGGTGATAAAAAGAATATATTTAAAGCAGAAAAATAGCAATATGATGCTGAAAGAGTGTACACAGACGAGTAGTCGTCGAGGACTAGGAAATTCTTAGCAAAGAATTTCCGCACTCTTGAAGTGTCATATTGCTATTTTTCTGCTCTAAATTATTTCTGTTTTCTTCTTTGGCTGAATCCCATGCGCAATGATAATTTTCTCGTATTCATCACGCTCGATATTTTCCACTTCAATGAGGCGGCGGGCGATAGCGTCGAGAGCTGCGCGATGTGTCGTGACTACATCCTGCGCGCGTGCGAGCGACTCGCTCATGATACGGGAAACCTCAGCGTCGATCTCTGTGGCCACATGTTCGGAGTATTCGCCACGCTCTGCGAGACCCTTGCCAAACATTGAGCGCCCACCTTCATTTCCTTCGAATGCAAGAACACCAAGCTTGTCTGACATGCCGTACTTCGTGACCATGTCGCGCGCAAGAGCGGTCGATACTTGAAGGTCATTTGAAGGCCCTGTTGTCACATCACCAAACATCATTTTTTCAACAACATACCCGCCAAGTGAAACTGCTATATCGTCGAGAAACTGATTCTTCGTCTGGAGACGACGATCCTCAAGTGGAAGATGGAGTGTGTAGCCCGCTGCACGTCCACGAGAAATGATAGAAATCTTATGCACAGGATCTGAGTGTGGAAGAACAGACGAAACGAGTGCGTGCCCAGCCTCATGATATGCAGTGATCTCCTTTTCTTTTTTCGACAAAATATGACTCTTTCGCTCAGGACCGAGCATGACTTTTTCAATAGCCCGAACAAGGTCGTACTGTGCAATCTTTGTGCGATCCTCGCGAGCGGCAAGAATGGCGCCTTCATTCATTAGTGATGAAAGATCAGCTCCAGAAAAACCTGGCGTACGCTCTGCGATGACGATGAGATTTACATCCTCGGCAAACGGCTTTTTCTTTGCATGAATTTTTAAAATCTCTTCACGGTCTGCGCGGTCTGGTAGATCGATAGTTACACGACGATCAAAACGTCCTGGGCGCAACAGCGCAGGATCGAGGACATCTGGACGATTTGTTGCGGCCATAACAACCACCTTTTCTGTCGGCTCAAAACCATCCATCTCCACGAGGATTTGGTTCAATGTCTGCTCGCGCTCGTCATTTCCTCCCCCAACACCAGTGCCACGACTGCGACCGACGGCATCGATCTCGTCTACGAAAATAATTGCTGGCGCATGATGCTTTGCCATTTTAAAAAGATCTCTCACGCGAGATGCACCAACACCAACAAACATCTCGACGAACTCTGACCCAGAAACTGAGAAAAATGCGACGCCTGCCTCCCCTGCTACCGCTCGCGCAAGCAATGTCTTTCCAGTACCAGCCGGACCCATAAGCAGAATTCCTTTTGGAATTGCAGCACCGATTTCCAAAAACTTTTTTGGATTCTTCAAAAAGTCCACGATTTCAGCAAGTTCCTGCTTTGCCTCCTTTGCACCAGCGACATCCTTGAATGTAACTTTCTGCTTTGTATCATCAGGCAATGTCACACGCGCCTTTGACTGACCGAACGTAAGCGCCTGCACACCTGCTCCGCGCATCTGTCGTGTCAAAAACCATATAAAAAGGACGATAAATAGAAATGGCACTACAAATGGTGCGAGCTGCTCCACCCAAAACGTGAACCCGCTTGGACCCTCTACATTTATCTTGACTGCGTTGAGTTGTACTGACGTCACTCCATAGCGTCCAAGTGTGTCGGTGACCGCAGCATCTGGCTCTTTGTTTGTCTGCTTTACATCGCCATTTTTATACTCAGCGACAAGCTGGTCGACGTTTTGATTGATCGTAGAGATTTTACCAGTAGCTACATCCTGCGCGAGCTCCGAAAGAGATATTTTTGTAATCGCAGTGTTACTCGTTGAAAAAAAGGAATATACGCTTGTAATAAGCAACATAATAAGCAGTGCGATGCCGAGTGTATTTACAAAGCCCCAGCGTCGTGGTGCCTTCGAGCCTTTATTGTGCTGCCCTCCTTGCCCCTGTCCTCCCATCTCCGGCGGCTGTACTGACATTTTTTTATTGCTTTTTTTCATATATATAATGTATACCCTATTATACAGAATCAACCACAAAATGAAAGAAACGCGTTGAATTACATAAATAAAATACCGCCGTGCGACTCGGTTGAGCGCTCGGCGGCATAAGAAAAAACTGTAGTCACAAAATCATGCGTTTACGTGGGGGCTGTAACGGTCCAACACTGACTCGTGGCACTTCCTTGTGCCCAAACAAACTTGAGTTTCGGCGCTCCTTTTCTGCAACCAGCTTTCTTCTGTAAATTTCTTCGACGCGGATCTTTTCGCTCCTCGCCAAGTCACCAACAAAATCATCTGGTCCAGCATTTTCCGAACACTTACTTGGATGACACCATAATTTGATCTGACCAAACCGCTTCACCTTCATTGGTGAAATGACTTGCTTTTTGCCATCGCTGTGGCAGCCTTTTATAAAGCATATACCCTGAGACTCAACGTAAGTTGCCCTGCCAAAAATAATATCTTCGGCGGGATCAGGATCGTGTGAGTTGATGGGTCTACGCATACGCAAATGAACCCGTCTCGAAAATGGAAGACCGCAATACCGGCAACGATGCCGGTTCTTGTATCTGCCGTAATAGTCGCGACTCCAAAGGGCGGCAAAGTAGAGACTGTAGGTTACGAGGAGAAAGACTACGAGCTCAACAAAGCCCGTCAACGCATTGGGGTGGAGGATTAATTTCATAGGTTTTCAATTTTTTGAATTTCAGTCGGTTTTTTTCTAAGCCAAGGACAATAATATAATAAATATTGATTTTGTCAAACACATCGGTCGATTTGTAAAACCGTAATAAAACCAATGAATCAAGTGTAGTAATTGTCAGGTAGTACATTAAGCCGGGCAACTTGACAACAGTTGCCAGTCCTGACTTAACATGTTAAGATAATTATATGAAAAAAGGAACTAAAAAGGCTACAAAACAGAAT
>JBAXYC010000014.1:0-12017 GCA_037127615.1 bacterium
GTCCAGGACCACTCGAATCTATTCCTCAGTATATTGAGCGCAAACACGATGCAACAAAGATCCGCTATCTCGATCCTCGAATGAAAGATATTCTCGACATGTCCTACGGGGTTATCACCTACCAGGACGATGTCATGATGATCGCTATCAAGCTTGCCGGCTACAGCTGGCTCGAGGCTGACAAGCTCCGTAAAGCGATGGGTAAAAAAATTCCTAAAGAAATGCAGGAGCAAAAGGAAAAACTTCTCACTGGCTTCGTGGCAAAAGGCATGGTTCAGAAAAAAGCGACAGAGCTCTGGAAGCTCATCGAGCCATTTGCCGCATACGGATTCAACAAAGCTCACGCCGCAAGCTACGGTCGCGTCGCGTACCAGACCGCGTACATGAAGGCAAACTTCCCTGCAATTTATATGTCTGCAGTCCTTACTGCCGACTCTGGTGACGTCGACAAAATCGCTGAAATCATCAATGAATGTAAGCGCATGAAAATACCGATCCTTCCACCAGATGTAAATGAAAGCTTCAGCCAGTTTACAGTCATCACTGGTGATCCCTCCGCGCCAGCACCCGAAGCCGGGTTTACCGACGCTCGCGTCGACCGCATCCGTTTCGGACTTGTGACCATTAAAAACTTTGGCCAAGGCATTGCTACTGTCATTATCGATGAACGTAAAAAAGCTGGACCGTTTGTTTCACTTGTCGACTTTCTTGACCGTATCAAGGATAGAAATTTAAATAAAAAATCACTCGAAGCCCTCATCAAGGTTGGAGCGCTTGATTCATTTGGTATAGATCGCGGCGTTATGCTTGGCAATATCGAAACCCTTCTTGCCCATAATAAAGAACATGAGAAACGTCCAGAAAATCAGGATTCACTTTTTGGTCTCATGACTGACACATCGACCGTGCCGACCCTAAAGCTTGCCGATATTCCGCCTGCGCAAGCCATTGAAAAACTCACCTGGGAACGCGAACTCCTCGGCTTGTATCTATCTGGACACCCGCTTGACCGATTTCGCGAGACAATCGAGAAACAAAAAATCAATATTGCAAAAATCAAAACAACTGAACTTAAAAAACCCGAGGAGGAACCTGATACAAAAGTTGAGCTTGGTCCAGATGGGCTACCGCTTCCGTCAAAGCCTGAAATAAAAAAACCAAAAATTCAGCAGCCCTATAAACCATACGTCCGTGGCCAGCAGACCACTAAACCCGAAGATGTTATCGTCTTTGCGGCTATTGTCGAGGATGTTCGTCTCATCACCACTAAAAAAGGCGAGCCGATGCTTTTTATCCGCCTTGCAGACTTTACCGGCACCATCGAAGCTGTCGTCTTCCCTCGTGTTTATATCGAATTAAAAAACCTATTCGTCCCCGAAACCTGTCTCGCCATCAAAGGAAAAATCTCCGAGCGAAACGGCGAAAAGAGCGTCATCGTCGATCGGGCAAAGCGACTTTCGTAATAATAGGAACTAAGCGGTATGCAATTCGAGCTTTGTAATGCGTTTATCGTGTTTGTTATAATCCAACCGCAACACGCGCATCTCTTCCTTAAAAATCAACATGTCTCGATGTATAGGTTGTATTTCTTCACGCACAATTTCTCTCACCTGTTCTTTTGTTGGTCGATCAGAGTATGCCTCAAAACCCATCTTTATCTCCTCTCTAAAGTCATCTCGAGGTTCCTTCATATATCGCTCCGTTCGCTTACAGAATCTCACTTCGGCTTTTTGCGCGGCTTTTTCAGCCGCTTTTTCAGCAACCCTTTCGACACTTTTATCTATGTAATCTTGTATATGTTGCTCAATCTTTCTCATGCCTTTTTATATTACTCATAATAATATCACAAGCATACAAAAGCGAGATAAAGTTTTAATAAAGATTTGTTAAAATTTTGATAAAATCAAGAGTTCGAAAATAAAACTACAGATTTGTAAACATTTTTATAGGAAAATCTAACGACTTTTTTAGATTTTGATAAAAAACAATAAAAGAGTATGATTATGCACATGAAAGAAAACAACAACGCCACTGATACTACTATCAATCTACCCCACATCCGCCACACCCTCGCGCACTTGCTCGCTAGCGCAGTCGCAGAGCTGTATCCGGGTACACAGAACACCATCGGCCCTGCTATTGACGATGGTTTTTACTATGACTTTGCTTTTCCTGCCGGTGTGAAGCTGTCCGACAAGGACCTTCCTGCCCTCGAGAAGAAAATGAAGAGCCACCTCAAGAAATGGAATAAGTTTACTCACAAGGAAGTGACTGCGGCTGAAGCGCGCGAGTTTTTCGATGGCAATCCATATAAGCTCGAGCTCATCGAGGAGATCGTAGCAAAAGGCGAAAAAATCACCCTCTACACCTGCGGTAACTTTACCGACCTTTGTCGTGGTGGCCATGCTGAAAACCCAGCAAATGAAATCCCGAATGATTCCTTCAAACTCTCTCACACTGCTGGCGCGTACTGGCGCGGGGATGAAAATAAAACAATGCTTACACGTATATACGGCCTTGCATTCGCCACAAAGCTCGACCTCGATGACTATCAGACTCGCCAAGAGGAGGCAAAGAAGCGCGATCATAAAAAGCTCGGCAAAGAACTCAAGCTCTTCAGTATTTCGCCTCTTGTCGGTGCCGGACTTCCACTCATCCATCCAAAAGGCATGATCATCCGTAAGGAGATCGAGGACTACCTATGGTCACTTCATCGCCGTCGTGGCTATGACCGTGTATGGACACCTCATATCGCAAAGGAAGAGCTCTATATCACCTCGGGACACGCCGCGAAGTTTGGCGAAGAGATTTTTCATGTAACTGGAGGCGCAAATAACTCTGCTGACGGCAAAGCTGGTGAACAGTTTTTTCTAAAGCCAATGAATTGTCCGCACCACATGCAGATCTTTGCTGACAATCAGTTTTCATATCGTGATATGCCGGTGCGCTACTTTGAGCCTGCAACAGTTTACCGTGATGAAAAGTCGGGACAGCTCGGCGGCCTTACACGTGTGCGCTCCATCACCCAAGACGACGGCCATCTCTTCTGTCGCGCTAGTCAGATCGGGGACGAAGTCGGTACTATTGTCGATATCATTAAAACTTTCTATACAACCATCGGTCTCATGGACAACTACTGGGTGCGTCTCTCCGTCCGCGGCGATGACAAGAGCAAATACCTCGGTTCAGACGAGGTCTGGCACAATGCCGAGAAGGCCCTCGAAGACGCAGCAAAGGCGAATAATCTTCCGTACAAGCTCGGTCGCGGTGAGGCCGCTTTCTACGGTCCAAAGCTAGACTTCCTTTTCAAAGATTCAATTGGCCGTGAATGGCAGCTCGCCACTATCCAGTGCGACTTCAACCTTCCTGAGCGCTTTGATCTTTCGTTTATCAATGAAAAAAGTGAAAAAGAGCGTCCGGTCGTCATCCACCGCGCCATCTCCGGCTCGCTTGAGCGTTTCCTTGGTATCCTGATTGAGCACTTCGCTGGCAAATTCCCTGTTTGGCTCGCACCAGTGCAGGCTCGTATCATCCCTGTCGGTGAAGCGCACCACGCAGAGGCCATCGCCGTTCGCGACATGCTCCTCGACGCAGTAGTCGCCGGTAATCCAAACGGCATCCGCGTTGAAGCCGACCTCAGCCACGATAGCTTTGGCAAAAAAATCCGCAACGCCAAGACTGAGCACATCCCATATTTCATCATCATCGGCGATAAGGACCTTGCTGATAAAAAAGTCACTCTCGAGAGTCGCGATGCGGGTCAGATTGGTCAGATCACAAAAGAAGAGCTCCTTGCACGACTTGCCGACGAAATCGTTTCGAAGAAAAAATAGTCTACTTATTTATAGCAAATAAAAATCCCCACGCCGAGTGCTCGGCGTGGGGATTTGAGTTTACATCAGGCTAGTTATTTCGCCGGCGGTTCAACTTCGAGAAACCAGTCGCATTCGAGGATGTTATTCTCGTAACAAAATTTCCTTACACCCTCAATCTTTTTCGCTGATTCACGCTGTTGTGCCAGATATGGGCCATCCTGATCCTCGCACAAAACAACAGCGAGCATGTCCAAGCCCCTTGCTCGATTTCTCCAGCCGTCACGACAAGCGCGTTTGCCGTGAATTACTTCCTTCAACGGGAATTCGCCGCAAAAAACCCACTGGGTTTTTAATTTACCAAGACAGTCAATTTGATTCGCCGTATGATTTCCTTTGAGCTACGAATCGCTACGAACGATTCAGTTTGCTCATAAAACATTACTGCAAATTCATACGCAAATCAAGTAAGCAAAAAAGCACCCGAAGGTGCTTTTTTGCTTTTAAATTAAAGTATTGATTACGACTTGTTGCTCTTGTTGAGGATCAAGTAGATGATCACACCGAAGAGAACAAGGATAACAAGTACTGCAACCCAACCCCATGGAATATTTGCGAGGGAGAAGAGTGAAGCACCTGAGAGGATAGACTGGTTTCCAGAAACTACCGGTGTGGCAGTCGGTGATGTGTTGTTTCGAACAGTTGTTGTCGATCCACCACCAGTACGTCCGAGGACAGTCACTGTGTTGTTACATGAAGCAGATGAGCTACGTCCGTCAGCAGATGTGACAGAGACTGTCGCGTTCTTTGTACCTGTTGAGGTATATGATGTCGCAACTGATGCCTGTGATCCACTAAAGCCGTCACTACCTGACCATGAGTATCGATATGGCATTGAGCCACCAGTGACCTCTACTGACCATGTGACCGGAGTACCGACAACAACACGTGTCGCATCGACTGCACATGCAATCTGAAGATTTTGATTATTATAATTGTTATTGTACACAGGCTGCTGGTAGACTACAGGCTGCTGATACTGATAGTTGTAGTTGTTTCCATACGAATACTGATTGTAGTCATAGTAACCACCAGAGACGATGATCGACGAGCTACATGGGATGCTGATCGTCTGACCATTTGAGCTGACGTTTACATTTGCAACCTTTGTACCTGGGTAGCTGTAAGTAGTTGAGATGCTTGCACCGTAGCCGCTAAAGCCGTCGGTTCCATTCCATGAGTATGTATAGACACCGTTACCACCGCTCGCTGCGCCATACCAAACGACAGGCTGACCAACACTTACGTTTGTAGATACTGAGTAACAGCTACCAGTAAGAGGAGTCTGAGGATAGTATGTTGGGTAGGTCGGATACGTAGGATAGGTTGGGTATGTAACCGGATATGGATTATACGTGATCGGTGCAGGAGTTACAGTGCCACCACCAGTATTTGTATTAGTATTTGTGTTGGTATTGTAATAGTTGTTTGTAACTGTTCCTGTAGTAGTAGGAACTGGGGTCACAGCCACTGGCTTTGGCTTCGGAGAGCTCTTATGGCAGCTCCAGAGACAAAATGGGTCGATGAGAGTACCTGCATGAGCTGGTGCCGGCGCTGCTGCGAATGAGATAGACGAAACAAGGATCGCTACAAGTGCGATGACGCGGGCGTATTTGTTTATAATGATAGATGTATTCATAATTTTCGGTGTTTATTAATATAAGGTATGGCAGAATTGTATACTACTTTGTAAAAAAAGTCAAGCCCCTCCCGAGGAGGTGCTTGGAGTCTGGTATTAAAGAACAAGATATGTTGATATAGAGCCGTTTATAAGGACTTTATATTACAGAATTGTACAAAACAGCTAAATATCGATAGTTGCCTTCTTTGCGTTGGACTGAATAAACATCTTGCGAGCTGGGACATCCGTTCCCATGAGCATATCAAACACCTTGTCGGCATCCTGCGCGTCATCAATGTTTACTTGTTTCAAAATACGCTGCTCAGGATCCATAGTGGTCTCCCAGAGCTCGTCGGCGTTCATTTCTCCGAGACCCTTGTAACGCTGGATAGAAATCTTTCCCTTCTTCCCTGCTGCCTCTTCTGCAGTATCCTCTGGACTTTCTTCATTTGACTGTACAGCATCTTCTGAGTTACCAGAGTTTGCAGATGACTCCGAGTTCATCTCAATCTCCTGGAGGCTGTCGATTTCCTTTCCAAGGGCTTTTGTTTTTTCTTCTTCACTATAAAAATACATGATTTCCTTACCGCGCTTTACTTTGTACAGCGGTGGCTGCGCAATGTACACATACCCTCCTTCGAGAAGAGGTTTGAAATATCGGTACAGAAGCGTGAGGATGAGGGTACGAATGTGCGCACCGTCGACATCGGCATCGGTAGCGAGAATGATCTTGTGGTAACGGAGCTTTGTGATATCAAATGTGTCGCCGATAGCGGTGCCAAAAGCAAGCACGAGATTTTTGATCTGTTCAGAGCCAAGCATACGATCGAGGCGGGCGCGCTCGATGTTCAAGATCTTTCCGCGGAGTGGCAGGATGGCCTGCGTGCGACGATCGCGGCCGGTCTTTGCAGTACCCCCCGCAGAGTCTCCCTCTACGATGAAGATTTCGGACTCAACAGGATCACTCGACTGACAGTCAGCAAGCTTTCCAGGCAGTGTCATACCTTCGAGCGCACCTTTGCGGAGCACAGAGTCTTTTGCGGCCTTTGCAGCCTTGCGGGCTTTCATCGCGAGCACGACTTTGCCGATGATAGCGCGAGCGTCTTCTGGATTTTCCTCAAGAAAACCAGCAAATGCCTCTCCGAACACTGTCGCAACAGCACTTTGTGCCTCGACGGAACCGAGCTTTGCCTTTGTCTGACCTTCAAATTGGATCTCACGTAACTTTACAGAGACGACAGCAGTAAGACCTTCGAGAACATCGTCGCCAGTAAAGTTGTCCTCACCATCTTTTGCGAGATTGTTCTTTTTGGCATAGGTATTGAGTGTGCGAGTGAGCGCAGTTTTGAAGCCGGTCACATGTGTACCCCCTTCTGGGTTGTAGATATTGTTTGCGAAGCCAAGAATACGTGGCGAAATATCATCAGCGTACTGAAGAGCAACTTCGACTGACTCTACACCCTCAACTTTTTTATCAACATAGAAAATATTCTTATGAATCGGCTTCAAAATAGCATTGTTGAAACGGACGAGTGATGCAAGTCCCCCTTCAAAATAAAATGTCTGCGACGGCACCTGGAGATAGAGGTCGCGGAGATATACGATACTCTCATCAAGATCGATAGCTTCTGGATGACCTTCTTTGTCTTTTTTTGCTTTACTAAAAATACCTTCAGTGGCTTCACGGGCATCGATGACTGTAATGCGAAGAGCACGCACAAGGTATGCCTGCTGACGCATATGGTTGACGACACGATGATAATCAAAACGAATACCCTCTTTGAAAATGATTGGGTCCGGCTCAAAAGTCACGATCGTACCATGTGTTTTTGATGAACCGATCTTTTTTACTGCCGCTTTTCGTTTACCTTGAGAATACTCCTGTGTATACAACCCACCGTCCGTATGGACGAGCACCTGCGTATAGGTAGAAAGTGCGTTAACGACAGACGCTCCCACACCGTGAAGACCGCCAGAAACCTTGTATCCGCTATCTTCCCCGCCAAATTTACCTCCGGCATGAAGGACTGTCATAATGGTCTCAAGCGCTGAAACCTTTGTCTGCTTTTGGATACCGACTGGAATACCGCGGCCATTGTCGACAACACGAACACGATTGCCTGGCAAAAGGGCGATCTCGATGTCATTAGCAAAACCACCCATCGCTTCGTCGCGCGAGTTATCAAAAATCTCACTGATCAAGTGATGAAGTCCATCAGGACCAGTCGTACCAATGTACATACCTGGACGCTTGCGGACCGGCTCGAGCCCCTCAAGAACCTGGATCGAATCAGCACTATACGAATCTTTCTTTTCTTTTTTTTCAGGTTTATCAGCAGCCATGTTGTTATTATTGTCCTCAAAGTATAGCAAAATTTTGTGCCAGCGCCAAGCCTAGACCGCTGTGTAAAAATGAGTTGCGATTTTGATTATCCACAACTTCATTTGATTTTTTTATTAGTCCGATGCAGAATTATATTCGGTATAGTTAATGTCTGCCAACTGAGGAAAAAACATGAAACTAATGAGGACGATTATGAGCTGGCTTTGCTCGCTCGGATCCAGTCTCAATGTTCCAGTCGGATACCAAAACGGTTCTGGCTATCATAATGGACCAGAAATAACACCGGGTGCCTAAAAACACCCCAAACAATGCCTGCAAAAAAGTCACCCGCCCCTAGCTTTAGCTCAAGGGCGGACTTTTTTCCCAAAAATCCTCCTATCGAACTTCCCAGTTTCTTTCTTTTACCTGTGCGTAGACGCTCTGCATAACAGTATTTACCTCATCATCCGTGAGTGTTTTTTCCATTGACTGAAACACCATACGAAATGCGTATGAAATCTTGCCGTCCTTTTTAAAGGTATCAAAAAGTGCATGACGGACGAGGAGATTGTCGCTATGCACAGCAAGAATTCCCTTATAAATAGCTGCCCACACGTCGGCATCAGTAATATGTTCTGGCGTAAACACCGCAATGTCTCGGACCATAAATGGATAAACTGAAAACTTCTTGTACATTACACTTGCAGCTTTTCCAAACCCAAGATCTGCATATGTAGCGGTAGAAGATAGTTTGTACGCCTGCGCGGCGGTATCGAGATCAATCTCAACGACAGAATGAATACCCTTTGAAATCAGTGCAGGAGATGGAATAGAGATATTAAGTTCTTTTGCAAGAAATTCAATCGCAGTGTTAACTAGTGCATCACTTTTTACACCCTTTATTTTTTTCACCTGCGCAATACCGATAGCAAGCTTGGTCGACTCACCTCCCGCGGTAAACGTGTGACCAATTTCAAAAATCTTAACAGTATCGAGGCCGAGTAGATCGGCGTTGAGTGCGTTTTTTTGCAAACAAACCATCACGCCGTCAGTGAGATTCTCACGAGCGAAAGCTTTGTCATCTGCCAGTGGATGAGCGGTCTCCACGACGCCTTTCGCAACGAGTGTGTACAGATTTACTTCGGAAAAACCAGCTAAAACAAGAATATTTTTTATTTTTTCAGCAATGTAAAATGCCGGAAAGACAGTGATGCGTTTTTCCTGTGGTGCAGGAAGGTGTGTTGTGATCTTTTCATAGCCATACACGCGGCCGATCTCCTCCACGAGATCCTCAGCAATATTGAGATCGAGACGATGGTACGGAATAGTCAGTGAAAATTCGCCCGACTTATTTGGGCTCTGTATAGCCACAATACCGAGACGACTCAAAATCTCATCAAAAATAGCCGCGGGCACCACTGTACCAAGACGGGTGTTTACATAGTCTCGACTGATAGTAATAACCGTCGGCTCTGGTCGAGCTGGGTAAATATCGACGACCTCACTCATTGACGTAGCTGCGGCCGGGACCAGTGAACCAATCAAACCCGAAACAAGCTCCATACCATCAGCTGCAAGCTCGGGTGTGATTTCATTTTCAAAACGACGAGATGACTCGTTGCGAAGATTGAGACGAGTGGCCGTGCGACGGACAGCGGTCGGATCAAAATTTGCAGATTCAATTACAATATTTTTTGTGGTAGCGGTAACCTGGGCTCGCTTGCCACCTTTTACCCCAGCAATAGCAAGTGGACCGACCTCATCAGCGATCACATGATCAGTAGCCTTCAGAGTAACTTCCTTACCTTCGGGTTTGGCGTCGAGAAGCACAATCTTCTCCCCTTCTTTTGCGGCACGCACAACAAGATCGCCAGAAATCTGATCGGCATCAAAAGCATGGAGCGGCTGTCCACAATCAAACATGATAATGTTTGTCGAGTCGACAATGTTATTGATAGAGCGCTCACCAATTTCTTTCAGGTGCGCCTTCATCCAGTCAGGTGACTCTGCAACACTAATATTTTCTACACGACGACCCATATAGCGACGACAAAAAAGTCCACGGGCATCGAGCTCAGCATGAGATGTCACAAATGTGATCTTTGGGGCAAGGATTTGTGGGTTTGCAGTCGGGGCTACAGGAATATCTCGCGGCACCTTGAGAGCTTGCCCGGTAATACCATGAATTTCTTCGGCAATACCACGATGTGAGAGACAGTAATGAGCTCGATCCGGAAGTATCTTTACGTCGAGCACGTCGCTAGCACCCACTTTTTCTATCCCTTCTACTTCAAAGGCAAGAGACTCTAACTTCTTTGAAACTTCTTCTGGCGAAGGCAGTTTTTCTTTAAAAAAAGTTTGGAACCATTTATAGGAAATTAACATAATATTAGAATTGATTTATCACTCTTAAGTCTCCTGAATAAAGCGAACGTAGATCTTCTATTCCGTATTTGATCATTACCAATCTTTCAACTCCTCCTCCAAAGGCAAAACCACTCCACTCCTTTGGATCTATTCCGCCAGCTTCTAATACCTTAGGATGAACAAGTCCTGCTCCCATAACCTCTAGCCACTTTCCTTTCCATTTTATGGAGACTTCAACGGAAGGTTCTGTAAAAGGAAAGAAACTAGGACGGAATGCGATCTCAATATCATCGCCGAAGAAAGACTTGAAAAATTTTAAGAGAACACCCTTAAGATCTGCCATTGAAACTTTTTTATCAATATAAAGACCTTCTACTTGATAGAACTCAGCACCATGTGTTGCATCTGTGGCTTCATTTCTATAGACCTTACCAGGAACAATAATTGCCATTGGTGGCTGATTCTTTTCCATAAAACGGATCTGTACAGGAGAGGTGTGAGTACGCAAAAGTTTTCTATCACTTAGAGGACTAAGCCAAAAAGTATCCTGCATATCTCGTGCGGGATGATCCTCAGGGACGTTCAAGGCATCAAAATTATAGTGTTCAGTTTCGATCTCTGGACCTTCAGCTACTGAAAAGCCTATCTCTTTGAAGATCTGTCTGATCTCCTCTATTGCAAGGGTGATCGGATGTATGTGACCTGTCGTTTTTTCTTCCATTTAAGATGATTATATACCAACAGAATTTTCTTCACAAAAGCTTAAAAATGAGGTAGAATTTTGCCCAATGAAAGAACTCATCGAGCTAACGAATTACGTCTTTATTTTTATCTCGCTTTACTTCGAGGTATTTTTGCTCATGTCTCTTTTGGATGATACAGATGAGACAAAAAATGACGAAGACTACTTCCCATATGTTGATGTGATCGTCCCTGTATTTAACGAAGAAAAGACGATCTCCAAGACCATTGATTCCCTTTTAGCTCTTGATTACCCAAGAGACAAATACAACATAGTTGTCGTCAATGATGGTTCAACAGACAATACTCTCGATGCTTTGAAAAGATTCCATGATGAAAAAAATATCATCGTATTTTCAAAAAAGAATGAAGGAAAACACACAGCTTTAAATCTAGGAATAACAAATTCAAAAGCCGAATTTGTCGGATGTCTTGATGCAGATTCTTTTGTTGATCGAGAAGCTTTGAAACTTATTGTAAGAAGATTCAGAAATGCAAGCGTAATGGCAGTGACTCCTTCTGTTGTGATCTCTGATGCAAATAACATCATACGAAAGACCCAGATGGCTGAATACCAATACGGAAACTTTGTTAGAAAAGCTTTCTGTGCGATCGGAGCTATTCACATTGCTCCTGGACCTTTTTCTTTTTATAGAAAATCAGTTTTTGAAAAAGTTGGAATGTACCGCAAAGCACACAATACAGAAGACATGGAAATGGCAATGCGATTGCAGAAGAACAGACTGAAGATAGTGAATGAACCTAAAGCATTGGTCTACACAGTAGGACCTAACAGCATAAAAAAATTATACAAACAAAGAGTAAGATGGGTCAGCGGTTTCTTGGCAAATCTTATTGATTACAAAGGGATGGTCTTTAATAAAAAATATGGAGATCTTGGACTATTGGTCTTACCCTTTGCAGCCTTGGGAGTATTTCTCAGTTTTTTCTTATTTATAAAAGGGATACTCAGCATATCTAATTCACTCTGGAGAGAGTTTCAAAAAATATACTTCGGGGGTCTTTTCTTTCATGCTCCAAATTTTGATTGGTTCTATCTAAATAACCACCAACAATCAATTTACTTTTAATT
>JBAXYC010000015.1:0-11892 GCA_037127615.1 bacterium
TTGCGGTCATTTCTCTTGGTGGTATTGTTCGTTCAAAAAATCTAAAGATTGCCGGCGACAAGCTCAATAATGACATTATTTCGTATATCCGTAATGAATTTAAAATTTTAATTGGTGAAAAAACCGCTGAACATATAAAGATTACGGTTGGTGCAGTTGTTGCAAATGAGCCGCTTGAAGTGACGGTTCGCGGACGTGACCTGATCACCGGTCTGCCGCGTGAGGTCGTCATTACTGATTCAGATATTCGCGAAGCTATAGGGCAGTCGATTGAAAACCTTGTTGATGCCACAAAGGAAGTCCTCGAGACGACGCCACCAGAAATCCTTGCAGATGTGATGCATCGCGGTATTCATCTCGTAGGTGGCGGAGCACTGATTAAAGGTCTCGATATTCTTATTTCATCAACATTAAAAATCCCAGTCTATATCGCGGACGATCCTTTGACCGCGATCGCCCGCGGTACCGGTATTATTCTCGAAGATCTCGCAAAGTACCACGAAGTATTAATTCAAAACGAAGATGAATTACCAGCCCAGAAATAAACGTGGCATAAACCGTTATTCTATAGCTCTACAAGTGGTTGGCGGAGTTGTGGCGGTCATGATCATTTTTTTGTTGGTTGCGCCCCAGGCATTTTCCGGCTTATTTTCAAGGCTTTTTTCACCTTTTTGGCGCATCACCGCTAGTTTTTATACCGCTGAAAATGCTGCGCTCCAACAGCAGATTCAGGCACATAGTGCTGACGCTGTCGCACGTGATCTTCTTGAGCAAGAAAATAGTGAGCTCAAAATCATGCTTGGACGTGCACCTACAAAAAATAGCGTCCTCGCAGTGGTCCTTAAAAAACCACCCTTTTCTGCATACGACAATTTGATTATTGATATTGGTGCTGATCACGGAGCTGCAACAGATGATTTTGTATACGCTATCAGTCCGGCATCCCTTTCTGTTGATTCGGCGACTCCAAATACTACTATGGCTACTGCGGGCCAAGTGAGCACGACAAGTGCAGCCAGCACAACAGCCTTTACGTCTACCACAGTGAGAGTGTCCAATCTAAAAGTACCGATAGGTCTCATAACAGAGGTAGATAGTAGTACATCAAAAGTCGAGTTATTTTCATCACCTGGTAAAAAATATAATGTTGAAATTGGTAAAAAGCATGTCACCGTGACGGCAACTGGTCGTGGAGGGGGCACATTTGAGGCCGTACTTCCTCGTGAAGCAAATGTTGAGGTTGGGGATGTGGTGATTATTCCAAGTATTGAGCCGCTCGCGTTTGCCACCGTGACGAGCATAATCAGCGACCCAGCGCGACCATTTGCAACGATACTTTTTCAGAGTCCAGTGAATACGTTTGAGCTACACTGGGTCGAAGTCGACATGAAGCCTGATGTAAAAAAATAATACAATGACCACAACACAACGAACAACTATGTGGCGTGTGTATGCAGCAGTCGGCATGCTCGTGCTTATCTTGTGGGGATATTGGTGGATAGCATGTGCTGCCGCGATTGCGTGTGTTTTTTTCTTCGCATCGTACTACGAGGTATTGATCTGGGGTATCATTTTCGACGCATTGTACGCGCCGCCTAGTCAGGGAGTGGTTGACTACCATGCACATATCGCTTTTTTGTTCGTAATCATACTTTTCTTTGTCGGAATTTTTCTCAAAAAACGCCTCGCATTTTATTCATAATCTGGTATACTATTTTCACTATGAAAAAATCAAATACATTAGTTATTGGTATCGTCGCAGTTATTATTATTTTGATTGCTATTTTTGCGTTTACACGACATTCATCAGCCCCAGTGACTGGTAGTGGTGCTGCTATTACTCCAGCTGCAGCTACTGCTGCCGCCGCAGGTAACAATGCGCCGACAGTTTCCGCGTCAGTTACTCAGACAGCTACAGTTTCAAACACACTATCAAAGTACCAGAATGACGAGCTTGGTTTTAGTGTTCAGTATCCTACAGAATGGGCGGTCACCGAAAACCCCGCAGGACCACTCTTTACTATTCCATTGAGCTCACGTTCAACAACGATTTCTACACTCAACTCTAGTATCACTGTTGCTTCTGGAAAATGTGTATTCCCACAGCTCCCTCCAACTACCATAAAGGAAACTACTACGATGAAAGCTGGCGGTTTTACATATGACATGATCTCTGTAAAAACAACAGCCGGTGGACTCAACTACGCTAACCGTATGTACACACTTCAGCAGGGCACGACCGCAAATCCACTTTGTTACATCTTCTCATTTGCTGCTGTCACAAAGACAACAAATGCAAACAACCAGCCAGTTATCACAGCTGCTGATAATGCATTTACCGCTATGGTCAAGACATTTGCTGTAGTGACTGGTCCAGCAGGCGAAAGTGAGACATCACACAGCACAGGAAAATAGTTTTTGTTGCAGTAGACAATTAAAAGAATTAAAGAGCGCTGGGAGTACCCAGCGCTCTTGTGGTACTATACCAATATGAACAGGGAGATTGACCCAGATGAAATTTTTATTGACTCCGAAATGGCGTCGCATTTTGATGTTCATCAGTTTGAGGGACGTCTTGAAAAGGCGATTTCAAAGCCAACCTTACTTGCGGTGGGTGCCCTTTTTATTCTAATAGTTATTATTTTTTTAGGACGACTTTCATTGTTACAAATAAAGAATTCATCACACTATGCGGCTCTGAGTGAAAATAATAGTTTGAAGTCAACGCCGCTTTTTGCAGCTCGTGGTGTGCTCTATGATCGAAACGGTATCGAGCTCGCATGGAATGCTCCAGGAAATATGTCGAGCGCTAGCACCACAACAGTACCCGTCGCCGTAAAAGTAACACCACTTGCATCGGGTACGGTTAGCGCTTCAACAAGTGCTCAGTCATATGGCGATGGGAGTGAATACAGTGTGCCGACACGTGAATATACGCCGCTACCAGGTCTTTCTCACACAATTGGATATGTGCAATACCCGTCCAAAGACAGTGCCGGTTTTTATTATAAAGAGGACTTTACTGGACTCGATGGTGCTGAAAAATATTTTGATACTGCGCTCCAAGGACAAAATGGTCTACAACTCGTTGAGGTGGATGCTCATAACAGGGTTCAGTCGGCAAATACTGTGCGACCACCAAAAGAAGGTGGAGGCATACATCTTTCTATAGACTCACGTGTTGAGTCGGCATTATACAACTCTATCCGTGACCTTGCGACACGTGTCGGCTTTTCGGGGGGTGCAGGCATCATCATGGATGTTTACACAGGTGAAGTTATAGCGGAAACAAGCTATCCTGAGTATGACTCTGAGGTGATGTCGGATAAGACTGACTCGTCACTTATTCGCTCGTATCTTGCTGATAAGAATCGTCCATTTTTGGACCGTGTTTCGAGCGGTCTCTACACGCCTGGATCGATTATAAAGCCGTATGTAGCCCTCGGAGCACTCAATGAACATATTATTGATCCACTGACGATCATTCAAGGTGTGCCATATATTTCTATTCAAAACCCATATGATAAGACAAAATCAACGCTGTTTCGTGACTGGAAAGAGCAAGGCCCTGAGGATATGCGGAAAGCGTTGCAAATGTCATCTGATGTGTATTTTTATGAAATCGGGGGAGGTTACCAAGGACAGAAAGGGCTTGGTATCAATTTAATAAATAAATATACAAGCATGTTTGGATTCGGAGCAGCGATAAAGGATTCTTTTTTTGCAGGAAGTGCAGGCACCGTGCCGTCTCCAGCGTGGAAGGCAGCAAACTTTGATGGCGAAGCATGGTATCTCGGAGATACATATCACACTGCTATTGGTCAGTATGGGTTTCAGGTAACACCTGCACAGGTAGTACGTGCGGTGGCCGCGATTGCAAATGGTGGAACCCTTATTAACCCAACCATCGTGAGCGGTGGACAGGGTACCGTGATTGGCCACGTGGATATTCCCGCAGCCGATTTTCAGGTGGTCAAGGAGGGTATGCGTCTCTCTGCGCAGAGTGGTGTAGCAAAAGCACTCAATGTGCCGTATGTAACTATCGCCGCAAAATCTGGCACAGCGGAGCTCGGTGTCAGCAAAGCAAATGTAAACTCGTGGATTACTGGGTTTTGGCCATATGAAAACCCTCGCTACGCGTTTGCGGTGACAATGGAAAATGGCTCAGTGCACAACCTCGTTGGTGCCGCCGCTGCTTTTCTCGAAACAATAAATTGGATGAATGTAAATACACCTGAGTATTTTAAGTAAATAAAAATCCCGCTTTGCACCAGTCATGGTGCAAAGCGGGAAAGATCCGTGTTAAAACGGAAAAACTATAGGAGCATTGATACAGTTTGTCAGGATCCAGTGTGTGGAGTTATCCTCCACGGGCTGTTCGCCAGAAAGGAATCTTGTCAGGTTGAGCCCATACCCCGACATCATGAGGTTGCTAAAGAGCCCATTTTTGACGGCCAATGCGAATGCTTCATTTTTTATGGGCACAGCAACTGTATTTGTTGGGGCGGTGGCAGCAAGCTGTGGCGGCGGCAGCTGTGGTTCTATCGAGGGTTGCCAAGTGCTGGCGATATCTATCGCCATTGCTGTAGCGACTACTACCGCTCCATAGGCGAGCAGCTTTTTGATCGGGTTCATTTCAGAACCATCTTTAATGTTCTTTTTTGATTTCATCGTTTTCCTCCAGTTCAGTTTTCAATCGTTACCAATTGCTCGTGATATATTACACATAAATTATACATTGTCAACCTTATTTACTTACTCACCGATTTGCGGTATACTCATCACACTAATATTTAAAACATGACAGAAGATAAACAGTATTTAACCAAAGAGAAGTTCGCAGAATTTACCAATGAGCTCGATATCCTTCGCACACAGCGCCGTAAAGAAGTCGCCGGTGATTTGGAGTACGCCAAGAAGCTTGGTGATCTTTCCGAAAATGCAGAGTATCAGCAGGCCCGCGAAGAACAGGCTGCAGTAGAGGGACGCATTAGCCACCTTGAGCAGGTTTTGAAAACTGCTGTTATCGTTGACGAACGTCATAGCGATACTGTCGGTATTGGCTCGACGGTTAGCGTCAAAAAAGAAGGGGATTCAACAACACAAAAGTATAAGATTGTTGGTTCAGAAGAGGCTGACATGGCGCTTGGAAAGGTGTCAAACCTTTCACCGCTTGGTCTCGCGTTGATTGGCAAGAAAAATGGCGAGAAATTCGCTGTCAATACTCCAAAGGGCAAGCTCGCATATGTTCTTGTTGGGATTGAAAAGTAGTAGCGTTGGTTTGATAAAATTATATGGCATCACTCGATGAAATTCGCGCAGCACGGCTGCATAAACTGGAGCTTTTGAAGAAGGCGGGTGTGGACGCATATCCAGCAAAGGTACCGCGCACTTTTTGTCTTGCCGATGCAAAGGCTAGCTTTGCTGAATATGATAAAGAAGGAAAAGGCAAACATGCTGGCAAAGAGGTGTCGCTGACGGGTCGTGTGATGGCAATACGTGGCCAGGGCGCGATCCTTTTTGTCGTGCTCGATGACGGCAAGGGTCGATTTCAAGCAGTTTTTAAAAAGGATGAAATCGACCCGGCTGTCTTCGCGCTTTTTATCGACGCAGTAGACATCGGAGACTTCATCTCTGTCACGGGAACATTTTTCAAAACGCAGCGTGGCGAGGATAGTATTGGGGTGGCGAGCTGGATAATGGCTTCAAAAAGCCTTCTTCCACTTCCTGAAAAATGGCACGGGCTCACGGACCTCGATGAGCGTTTTCGCAAGCGTTACCTCGACTTTGTCATGACGCCTGAGCTCCGCGATCTTTTTATAAAAAAAGCAAAATTCTGGGATGTTACGCGCGATTTCATGAAGAAAAATGGGTTTCTCGAAGTTGAGACGCCGACGCTTGAGGTGACGACCGGCGGCGCCGAGGCAACACCTTTTAAAACACACCACGAGGACTATGATCTACCGGTATACCTGCGCATCTCTGTTGGCGAGCTATGGCAAAAGCGCTTGATGGCAGCTGGATTTCAAAAGACCTTTGAGATCGGTCGCGTGTACCGCAACGAAGGCTCAAGTCCGGATCATGTTCAGGAGTTTACTAATATGGAATTCTATTGGGCGTACGCAGACTATCATGACGGCATGAAAATCACACAAGATCTTTACCGCACTCTTGCAAAAGAGGTATTTGGTACAACAAAGTTTACAACACGCGGACATACATTTGACCTTGCTGACGAGTGGACGACCGTAGACTATACCGAAGAGATCAAAAAACAGACAGACATTGATATCACCACTGCGACGGAAAAGGAAATCATGAAGAAGCTCGATACGCTCCATGTAAAATACGAGGGCACAAATCGTGAGCGACTTACTGATACGCTCTGGAAGTATTGTCGAAAAAATATTGCAGGTCCGGCTTTTCTCATTAATCATCCAGTTCTTGTGGCGCCTCTCGCAAAAAATGTGGCCGGTAAACCAGTTGTGCAAATGTTCCAGCCCATCCTCGCTGGTAGCGAGCTCGGGCGTGGCTACTCAGAGCTCAATGACCCTATCGACCAAGCGTCTCGTTTCAAAAACCAGCAGACCCTTATCGATGCGGGGGATACTGAGGCGATGATGCCTGATCACGAGTTTGTTGAAATGCTCGAGCACGGAATGCCACCGACTTGTGGTTTTGGTTTTGGTGAGCGTCTCTTTGCTTTCCTTGCAGACAAGCCGCTTCGCGAGGTGCAGCTATTTCCATTGATGAAACCAAAGGCATAAATAGGACAAACAAAAAAGACCCACGCGGGTCTTTTTTATTGAAAAGATTTTTTTATTCCTTCTTTTTATCGAGCTTATCAAGCTTGAGCCAGGTCACCCCAAAGTAGACAACCGCAGCTACAATAGCAAAGTTGAGAGCAACACTGATAAACCGGCCGTATGTGATATTTGTGCGACCGATATGGAGAACAAGGGCATTGAGATTTCCGAGGTTTCCAATAGCAAGACCGATGAGAGGGTTGATGAGATCAGTCACGATAGACGCGACAAGTGCTGAGACCGCTCCACCTAAAATAAAACCAACTGCCAAACCAACAACCCCTTGTGTTCGTATAAATTCTATAAAATTTTTCATGCCGATATTCTACCACAACTCACACTAAACCTAGTAGTTAAGGCGCATTATTAGTTATCCACACCTCTCCCTTAACGACATAATATGCGGTACAATAAGGACATGGCTGAAATATATCTTTATGTAAGACTTTTTCTTCTCTCCGTTTTTGTGGTCGCCTTTACCTATTTCGGGTATGTATTCTTTGTGGTCAATCCAAGAAATGAACTCGCCCAGCAACAATTCAATGCACAGGCGAACCAAGACCAAATAGCAAAAAAACAATTCGACACGCAGAGTGCGCTTGATACTTGTATCAGTCAAGCCGAGGCGGATTATGATGGCACATGGAACTCTCTATGTCAGGCTGACGGCAAGCAAGCGTTGTGTACCGAGTTTGTCGGGTCGCCTAAAGATGTTGAGTATACAAAGATACTACAGACGGACAAACAGCAGTGTATAGACAGATACAAGTAAGTAATTTGACTTTATCCACATATTTTTGCTATGGTATCTATCCCTACCGAGAGGTATAATTAAAACAAACAAAACACCCCTTTCGGAATGTTTTGTTATTGTTGTTTCATCCAAGAGCGCGATTAACGAACTGGTTGAAACGGAGACGGAATAGGCATTTTCGCTATAGCGTCAGCTAGGCTTCCCAGTTGTTTTTCAACTGCAGAAGTAAGCTCTTCGCGAGTGAAGATGCCTTTTTCGATTAATAGCTCGCGGATAGCTACAAGCTGAGCAGTGTTCATATTCGGAAGTGTGCTCGGCCCGAGTTTCGGCGCCATTGTCTCCATAAAGGTTTTTTCCTTCATTTTACTTTATTTCAAATTCCTCACTGCCTGATTACAGCTTCGGGGGTGCGACTTTATTGAAACCACCCGTTTGTGAACCAAAGCGCTTCTTGGGCTTTAGATAACTCAGCGTGATTCCAATTCGGCTCTATCAAGGTTGAAACTGATTGGAAAACAAAAAACACCAACAAAACTTTGTACGGCACTGGACAAGGTAGCCTTTCAGCTAACTCGTCCCAGTGGTAAGCCGAGACTTAATGATTGCTCATCTTGTCCCAGTACCATACAAAACTTTTTTGGTGTTATTCTATGGATACCGAATGTTACCGTACCTCCTTTACGCATTGCGTGCTTGATTTACCAGACCAAGCGGAGAAAAACTATTTGATTTTCAAAATGCATTCATTACTAAACCGTGCTACTATTTTAACATGAAACGAAATAAAAAAGAACAGGGGGTAAAAACACCAGAACCTAATAATATCTCAAAGTCAATTTTTCTCTCTATTTTGCAGGTTGCAATAAAGCACCAAGCAAAACCCCAAAGCGTGCCTTGTCGTTGTGTCGATTGTTGTAATGGAAGACAAAAGCGTCCAAGTAAGACTGTAAGTGCTTCTTTGAAACGCTCTTAAAAGTACCTTTCATTGAGCGTTTTACATGACCAAACCAGCCCTCAATCGTGTTGATATGCACATCTCCTCTCGCGAACTCATTTCGTCCGTGGTCTACCGAACTTAGGCTATATTTGTCGAGGCGTCGATATCCTTTTGCATTATCAGTCATCAATCGTCCTCCGCGCGCGATGTGTTCTTTAACAAACTTCTCTAAAGCATCTGCAGATACATTTTGGCCGACTTTTGCTCGTATTTCACCATACTTACCGCGTCTCACTGCCGCCGTTACGACCGATTTCTTGGCAATAACCTCCGAAAGATTCTTGTTATTTTCTCCAGCGTCTCCTTTGCCGCCGAAATAGGCACTATCCATTTCAACTGTACCTAGAAGCTGTCCGTCGTTTTGCTTTAAAGCCTTTCGGATCATTGAAAGGATACGCCATGCACACTTGTAAGTAACGCCGAGCTGTCGTTCAAGCTCTTTGGCTGAAATACCGCTCTTGGCGTTTGAGAAAATGAAGATAGCATGAAACCATAGTGATAACGGAGTATCTGACTTGTGGAAGATTGTAGTGGACGCAGGAGCTATCTGAAAACGGCACTTGCCGCACTGGAACTGCTTGCGTCCTTTTATCTGCTTGTATTCGCCGCCACATGAGCATTTGCGGCTATGGAGCGTATCGAATATCAACGCCAAGCACGCTTCCTCATTGGGGAAATCCCGCTTTAAATCTTGAATTGAATACTTGTCTATCTTAGCCATGGGGTAAGTATACACCCTATGATTATGTTGTCAAGGGATAAGTGTGTAGTTATCCACAAGTACATCCTTGCAGGTGAACGATTGTTCACTTATACTATATCCATATCAGGTTTAGGGATTAATTATCAAAAAAACATGAGCAAATATAGATTAAGCAGAATCATTCAAGCAGAAATAAATAAACTAAATGAGGAGATCGACCTCAAGATTATTTGGGGCCAGTCATACAAAAAAGAGGCACGTCGTCACAAGTTTCTCGTTGCTCAGTTTGAAGAGCTCAGCCGTCAGGAGTCATATCGTGTAAAGCCGATCGAGTCCCGCTGGTTCAACAAGCTATTTGCTACCTACGATTTCCAATCGTAGTCGGTGTACATGTTATTATCTATATATGAATACAAATTATCAAAATAAGATCCTAAACTTCTATAAGAGCAAGCATCGTATGCCTAGCTACCAAGAGATCATGACTCTTGTTGGCTTCAAGTCTAAGAACGCAGTATACAAGCTCGTTAATAAACTCGTTGAGGAAGGTGTTGTGCGCAAAGATGCTAGTGGACGACTGGTGCCAAACAATATTTTTGGGGAAGTTCCCGTGCTCGGTCTTGTCGAAGCGGGTATTCCATCTGTAGCAGAACAAGATGTTCTTGATACGATGAATATCGACAATTATCTTATCGAGGACAAAGACAGTACATATATGCTTGAGGTAAAGGGGGATTCCATGATCGATGCCGGAATACATGAGGGCGACATGGTGGTTGCGGAGCGTACAACAGAGGGGTATGTGCCAAAGGACGGTGAGATTGTGATTGCTGAGGTGGACGGCGGGTGGACGATGAAGTACTTTCGAAAAAAAGCTGGCAAGATATTTCTCGAGCCTGCAAATAAAAACTACAAGCCAATTTACCCAGAAGCCGAGCTCAATATTGCCGCTATCGTGAAAGGTGTTATTAGAAAGTACTAAGCATTATGGCTTTATTGTTCTAGTTTTTTACCGCATCAAGTAGAGACTGTAAGTATTCTTTATATTGTATTGCTCTATTTTGATTTAGAAATATCTGCGCACTCGAAAGTCTTTTAGTAATAAGACTTGTTACTTCGTGGGTGACTTCATTTTTAAAAATATTCTTGAGCGCCTCTATGTCACCTGAAATATGATGTTGTTTGTTTGCAGACGTGAGAATTTTTGCTGCAACTGGGTTTATGAAGCCTTGTTTGAGGTCGTGTTGCCAGTCGAGCGCATCATCACTGAGCTGACGAGCGATGAGATAATTGTAGAAAAAGGATATGCATTTTTTCATCTCTGGTGTATTTTTGCTATAACCAAGAAGCACTAGAATGGTGAGCGGCCCAAAGCTATGAGGCAGTGATTTATAGCCAAGCACCTGGCACTTTTTATAATCTGGTATGTTTGTTGGTTTAAATGACGCCTCGTGTTCCCACGCATTACTCTCATTCATTTGATTCATCAGTGAGTGAAACATACTGTGCATATGGTCCGGTAAAATTGCAAGATATATGGCTATACAATACCGATCTGACATGTGTGCAAGTGATAGCATATTTTGATGCCCGTTATTATCCATAAAGTCGTCATAAATACGATATGCAATCCAACCAGCGAGGTTTGCAACACCAAGCAGGATCACCGATTCATCAGAAACATTTTTTGATAGATTGGGTGTGAGTGATTTTTTAAAAAAGTATGGAAGTAGTGTGATCTGCCCGTTGATATCATTTTTTGTTACTCGGCCAACCATGTCTGGAATGTGCTTTAAAATGCTCGGGCAATTTTTATACAGCTCGATATAGCGGCGACATATTTCATGGTGAATTATTTCAAAGTTATTCATACAGCTTATTCATAGAGCATATATTTTAATAATGCTTCAATACAGAATGCGGCCGTGAGCGCCTCGGACCCTGCATAGGTGGGTATATTATTTTTTATTGATTCAACATATAAGCCCTGGGCATTCCATGGGGCATCAAGGATAGCGAGCACGTATTTTTTAAGTTTTTTCTTTGGAGTATCTAGATGGATGAGCGTACTCAGCATAAGAGCGGTAGTGAGAGCTGTATCTTTTTGTATACTGAATGAAGGAGTTCGTAATCTATTACCTAAAAATCGTGACAGAAAATACCAGGCTGTGATGGAGGACAAATAGTATTGTGAAATATGGTTACTTTCGTCACATTTTTCGAGGATGACCTCGATCGCAGTTGAGAGTTCTGATATGTTTGCGCCGTAGCGTGTCATAAAAAAACCGATTGTACTATTGATGACAATATCAACATCCTCCCATATGTCGTTTTTTCGGTAGTCTGTCATCCATGTATTGTGTAAACCACTGAGTAGATGTTTTGTTTGACGAAGATGATTACGTATTTTTTCAAGAACAGCAGGGGTAATGAGATCTGGCCGGTGTATGTGGATAGCAATCAATGCTGTATACGTATCATCCATATCATCTGGTATTTTTTTATTTGTGCTACGCGGCCAATAATTCCATGACCAGTCTCGACTTTTTTCACGTAGTAAAAACTGAAGTCCATTACGAATAATTTTTTTTGCAGTTGGTTCAGCGCTGACATTTTCTAGAGAGGACAGGAT
>JBAXYC010000016.1:0-11191 GCA_037127615.1 bacterium
TCTTCGTTCCGATATGGGGAAAGCTCGGTGATACTATCGGTAGAAAAAAAGTCTACATCATAGGTTTTGTTATTTTCATTATTGGCTCAGTTCTCGCCGGCTTTGCATGGAATCTCTCGTCAATGCTTGTCTTCCGTGTGATCCAGGCGATCGCCTCCTCTGCCGACTACCCTACTGCGATGGCTATCATTGCGGTCACATTTACTGACGGCAAACAGCGCGCGCAAGCACTCGGTATCTGGTCGGCTTCGTTTGCAGTTGGTGCGATCCTTGGACCGCTCATCGGTGGACCACTTATCGACAACTTTGGCTGGCGCTCAGTCTTTTTTATCAACCTCCCTGTCGGTATCGTCGGCCTCATCATGGCACTCAACTATATAAAGGAGTCCGTCGTCGAAACAACAAAGCATGCGTTCGACTGGTGGGGAGCGATCGCGCTCGGTATCTCTCTATCAACACTCGTCCTCGTGCTCGACTCTGGTCTCGACTGGGGATGGAGCTCACTCAATAGTATCGTGTGTTATGTCACAACGGTTCTATTTCTTATTATCTTTGTCGCGATCGAACATCGCCATCCAGAGCCGATCATGGACCTCAAGTTTTTCAAAAACAGTCTTTTCATCAACACAGTTTTCAATAATTTCGTCGTCTTCATGGCTATGATGGGTAGCGTCTTCCTCATCCCGATCTTTGCCCAGACATTCCTCGGTATGACTGCGACGCAGGCCGGCTACCTTTTCCTCCCCCTTGCGGTCGCGTTTATGATCTCCGCACCAATCGGTGGAAAACTTATTGGCAAAGTACAGCCACGCTTCGTGATAGCGATCAGTACATTTGTCGCCGCTATCGGTCTCTATTGTTTCGTGTGGATCGACCCACGTTCAGGTCCTTGGGATATCATCTGGCCGCTCGCTATCATGGCCCTTGGTATGGGTTTTGGTATGGCTCAGCGCACAAACCTCATCGCTGTTGCGGTGCCAACAAATGAGATCGGTGTTGCTTCATCTATCCTCGCCCTCGCCCGTAATATCGCTGGTGCGTTTGGTATCGCCATCTTTGCAACCATTTTAAATAACACCATTAAGAGCAATGTTTATACCATCACCAAAAACAGCGTCTTTCACCTGACGAGTAAGGCGGACTACCAAACGGCTATCGGTCTCGTAAATCTCAAAGCTCAGGTGAGCTCATATGGCACCGTCTTTGTCATTGCAAGCCTCATCATGCTTGTGGGGGCTTTCACGGCGTTGTGGATCAAAGCAGACAAACACAGAATGGAGCACGCCCCAGAGGTTCATGTGGAGTAAACAAAAACCACCTAAAGGTGGTTTTTGTTTTATCAAAAGAAAAAACGGTTACATCATCAACATAAGCGCTGCGCCTACGAGAGCCATATTCTTGCTAAAGTTGATATAGTCAGTCATCTTTGCGCCTGCATCAGCATGTTTCCAGAATGCATGCATTACGAAGGTTGTCGGCACAAGGAAAATAATGACAAGGAGGAGCGAGATATCAACAATCATTGCGCTCAAGTATCCACTAAAAACAATGCCGAGACCACCAAGGACCATGAGCAATCCTGTACCCAATACAGCGATAACAGGACTTGGTATTTTCATCGACGCAGCGTATCCGCTCAGCATCTTGTGGTTTCTAAAATGATTGAACCCCGACCAAATAAAGTACCCTCCAAAAATAATCTGTCCGAGAATGTGAATTGTATGCATAACGATATAATCAAATTTAACTTAATAATGTAAGCATTCTATGCTATCTACTTTACTTTGTAAAGTATTGACATATGCCCGCTGTCATGTAAAAATAACCGTATGTCCCTTCATACTGCAAACCAACGAAATACGCTCTGTTCCGCATGCCCGATCGCTCGAGCCGCGGACCTTATTGGTGACTCCTGGTCGCTACTTATTGTGCGCGATCTTCTCGAGGGGTCTCGTCGTTTCAACGATCTCGCCACCTCACTCTCAGGTATCAGTACACGTACACTTACAAAAAAACTTCAACTCCTCGAAGCGAATCGCATCGTAAGTCGCGAGCAATTTTCTGAAAAACCGCCGCGCGTCGAATACTCCCTTACGACTAAAGGCCGTGCATTCAAAACGATTATTACAAATATGCGAAAGTTTGGTGAACGATATCCAGACTAGCTGCACTCGTCACAGCCACTCTATAAACTGTGATATATTTCTATTGTACTTACTTATATGGCAAACCTTATCGAAAACAAAAAAATACGACTTGATTATGAAATCGTCGAAACCTACGAGGCTGGTATTGAACTGCTTGGCCTTGAAGTAAAGTCGATCCGCGCAAACCAAGGCAGCCTACTTGGCTCGCATGTGCTCATCCGTGGTGGCGAAGCATTTCTCATGAATGCAGATATCCCCGCGTATCAGAAAAACAATACACCAGAGTCATACAACCCTCTCCGCAACCGCAAGCTCCTTCTCCATAAGGCCGACACACAGAAAATCCTCAACGTCAGCGAGAAAAAAGGTTCCGGCGGCAAAGGAAAGGGTTTGACAATAGTGCCAGTTTCGATGTATAGTAAGAACGGCAAAATCAAGGTTGAGATCGCTATCGTCAAAGGAAAAAAGAAACATGACAAGCGTCAGGCGCTCAAGAAGCGCGAAAACGATCGCCAGATCTCACGTGAATTTGCCCTCTAAATTTCTGCCGAAAAAGCTTTTTGAAAATTAAATTAGGATTCTTAAGTTCGACATATGGGGATGACAGGCCTCGACAAGTGACTTACTCCTTCATGCGCAATGGAGAGCACCGTTACCTCTTAAATCTGACGGAAATCGTAACTGCAAAATCTTCAGTTGCAAAGGTACTCTCACCATACTTCGGTATGAATGACTTTGCCTTCGCCTACGCGAAAGCCTAAGCGACATCGCCCTGCACGCGTCCGCATTGCAAGGTGGGTGATATAACGTGGACTAGGATGCTCCCCTGCCTCAGGGACTGTCCGAACCAATGAGACTCGCACGCGTACATTTTGTGACCTTACAACTACGCATTGCTAAACGCTGCGCCAGCGATGGCCCCCGGCCCTAAAGTTCACTATCCATTGTAGAAGCATGTCTGAGCGTCATTTGCACGGCGGTTCAACTCCGCCCATCTCCACAACAAACAAAAAGGTCTCCACTTCTGGGGACCTTTTTGTTTGCCTGATGAGAGAGATGGGCGGAGTTGAAAGACGGAGCGGATGCCGAGCAAGCATGCGAGGCCGCGAGTCGGGGTCGCGGAAATTTCCGAGCGTCGGCGAGGAAATTATCCGTGACCAACTCCCAGTATCTCCACAACAAAAATAAAAGCGCCCTTTTGGGTACTTTAATTTCCAAGTGCCGCAATCACCCTTCGAGTAAGAGGGCCAAAATATCCAACTGCTGGTTTGATACCATTTGCTTTCTGGAATCGAGCAAGCGCCTTTTGCGTCAAAGAACCAAACAACGCTGTCTCGTGACCACTTGAGCCAGCTCCCGTTTGAGAGATTTGGTAGCCATGACTATTTAAATATACTTGTAGTAATCTAACATCTTCTCCACGAGAGCCGAGTGTAAGGTCCCGCGTGGATACCTGAGTTGTGCTCAAACTACCGGGATTTTTAAGTGAATTGAGGTATGCAGTTGTTGCTGGCGATGGTGCAAGAATAGAAGCAAGCATATCGTAGGAAGCCTGACTTCCCCCCGAGGAAACACTCGCAGTTGACGCATTCATTTGTGGAGCGGGAGCTGGTACCGCGCTTGTCGTGAAAGAATTATCTGATGTTGTTGCCGTCCCCGCTACATTGGTCGCATATGCCTGATAATGATATGTCGTCGAAGGAGTAAGGTTAGAAATTACCTGACTAAATGGACCTGCACCAAATGTACCCGTAGAAGAAGCAATTGACCCATACGATGCTGTCAAACCATAATTAAAACCGATAATAGTCGACGAAGCTCCTCCGTCACTTGTTATTGCAGCGTTTAGTGTCACCGAAGTTGACGTCACAGAAGTTGGACTTGACGTAACAACTGTTGGCGAAACTATATACGTATACGTAAGCGTTACTGATGAGAGCTGCACAAACTGAAAACCATTTGAGTGAAGGTACGCTCGAAATACAAATTGTCCTGAACCATGAGGCAATGTTGCGATGTTTGTATTGATACTACTTGCAGAACTTGTTTGAGTATACCCAGAAGTCGTCGTCGCCCAACCTGAGTTATACCAATACCATGTGGTGCCAGCATCATTGGAAATTTGATATTGAATAGCACCACTATTGGTGACAGCAGATTCAGAAAAACCTGAGAGTGTCGTGAACGGTACAGAGGCTCCAGCGTTGAGTGTAATTGAAGGATTCCCTGTGTCATACGGCGCATCAGCTGATTGTATGACGACACTCGGTGCAGATGAGGTATACTGTCGTACTCTGAACCAGTCAACAGCGTTTTCTGTTCCTCGCGCACCCATAGCTACCGGGAAAGAGAAATTTGTTGGGTTATCAGTATTACCGATCAACGAACCGAGTACATTGAGAGCGTCATCCAGAAACGACCAATCAATACCGGTTGATTTTTTTACTGCTTGAGTTTGATACCAGGTACCTGTATTTGGGAATGAACCATATACCTGGTCTTCACCGCCCCATCCATTGTTATATTTTGATTGATGTTTGACATTGTGTGTTCCTTGATCAGAAAAGAGAAACTGGTTATTTTGAGAAGCTCCTGCAAATGGAACAAAGTCAGTAAAAGTAATATATTGTGTCTGCCCCAAACCTGTATCAATAATATTGACTGTCTTAACACGGTTTTCTATAACGACACTGTTTGCTGGAATATATGAGGCCGTTTGCAACACACAGGTGTCACCACCCCCGCCTCCTAGCTCATTGAGAATTAAATTTCCACTCAGTATACCCACCGAACATCTACCTGGATTTATCAAATTCCATTTTGAAGAATCAACTGCGGATGATGTAGCGAAAAAAGCTGTGCCAATCTGTTCACCTGGATATGACAAACTTCTGGCGTTATACCACATTTGTTTTTGACCGTTTACCGTAATCACATTTGGCCTATACATCATGCCGCTATTCCAAGTACCAGCTGCACCAACATCCAAAATCATATCGGTAGCCTTTGGGTTCCAAGTGATACCATCGGTACTTGTGCTATATCCGATCCTGCTCACACCACTATCATCAAAACCATTGTAGTAAACCTGATATACGCCAGCAATTTTTGACACATTCATACCTCCGATAGATTTACTTATGAAAGAACCATCACCCGGTGGTACTGCGATTGGGTTGTTTGCATATTTTGCCCATGAATAGCCGTCAGTACTTGTTGCATAACACCAGTTTGTTGGCTCGCCCGCTAGATTTGTTCCACACGAAAACCACATTTTCCAATAGTTGACATCGGTGTCATACATAACAGACGGCGCATCCAAGAAATTATTTTCAAAACCGAGAGTTGGAACGACAATCGGGTTTGCTGCGTATTTTGTAAATGGACCCTGAGGACTGGTTGATGTTGCGACTGCAATAGTTCGTACGGAGCCATTATCAGCTGAATAATACATGTAATAAACACCGTTTTTAATAACCACACTTGGTTTATGTGCATACAAAGAATCGTAGCCTGAACCACTATGGGTCAAAACTGGATTTCCAGCGTATTTGATCCAACTCACTCCATCAGGAGACGTTGCATACCCAACACCCGCATTTGCGACATTGTATCCGTAGTACCACATCTGATACATTGAGCTTGTTGCATCATATATAACCCATGGATCTCCAACAAGTGTCGACTCCCATCCAGAAGTCGACGGACTCAAAAGAGGATTACCTGAAAAATTATTCCACAAATTATTCTGTGTACTAATTCCGGCAAAATCATCGAAAAATGTAAACGTACTGCTCCCATTACTCGCTGTAGGAGCAACAGAATTGCCATAATACATGTAGACAGTCGTTGTTCCAGGAGAAGCAGGGACGGATGGTATATTTACCCACACGGTTGATGTAACAGAATCTGTCTTTGATTCAAGCCAATAATTCAAAGTTGTCGTACCGTCACTTGCTGTAAAACGTAGGTCATTAAAATTTGCTTGCATGCCGGCAGCAAATGGAATAACAATCTTTGTTTGATAATTGGTCAGAGCTCCCCCGTTACCAGTAATCGTTATTGGTTTTCTACTTGACCACGATACGTCGTACCATGCTACTGCAGTTTGAATTTTGAGTTGAGCTTGACCTCCTGACACAAGAATCTTGTTTGTGTCATAGGTATAGTTTGATGAGGTAGAAAAATTAATCCCGTTTGTTGTCGCACCAGCTATAGGAATATACAACTGCGAGAAAATGAGTACAAATAAAGCTATTGCACTTGTGATACGTACCCGGTACGCAGAAGATTCAGAGAACATGTACTAATAATATCATTTATAGATAACGAAATCAAAAATCACCCCACTTCCTGTGTTTTTTTCCACACTTACTCGTTTATAACTCTCCATGCTTTTTCAATATTAGCGTCATGGGTCAATAACTATTGACATACTAGCCATATTATGCTAATGTTTTCATGCATCCAACAAAAATCGAAAGAAAATTGACATGAAATACGAAATACGCAACGCAAAGGTGTCCTTCGCAGCGATCGCGACCATCCTCACCGGCAAGATCTTTGACCGAGTGGAATTTGCCAGATTCGCACTCTTCCTCGCAAAGGAATCACCAAGCCAGGTGCTCGCTGATCGGGAGACAAAATGGATACCGTGGATACTCGTCCAATTCCCTTTTCTCTCCGCAATCGACACCTCAAACATTACCGACGAAAATGCCGACAAATGGCTTCGAAAGGAAGGCCGCAAAGGACCGTTCGTGGTCCGCACGGTTTACTTGGAAGTTGATAAGCCGCACTAACCACGAGACCTTCTCGAGAAAGACTTTCACAAGCTTCTCTCGTGAAGGTCTTTTTTATTTACTACTTCAATTTATGATAAAATGGACATATTATAAATCAACCTTAATTTTACATATATGGACCACAACAATATCACCACCGCACTCGAACTCCCTGGCAAGAAAATCATCGCGAACTTTGGCGTTGTTAAGGGTATAATCGTCAGGTCACGCTCAATCATCGGCAACATTGGCGGATCTATCCAAACTCTCTTCGGTGGCAACATCACCCTTTTTACCGAGCTATGCGAAAAGGCGCGTAGCGATGCCTACGACCTCATGATCCAGCATGCGCAGGAAAAAGGTGCCAATGCCATCATCGCTGTCCGATACGACGCGACCGAGCTCATGCAGGGTGTCACAGAAGTCCTCTGCTACGGAACTGCGGTAAAGGTAGAATAAATCAAAATATCTGCCGTTTTTTATTGTATGCTATAATTTTACGCATGAAGAAATTTACTGTTTTTGAAGTAAGTATTATAGGTTTTTTTATTGGTGTAATCGTAGCCGCATACATGACTTTTACGACCAGTACTGGCGGCTACGTGAGCGACCTTCTCAGTTGGGTCTCCCTTCGCCCAATCACCGGCTATTTTCAACTTCCTGAAAACCAGCACCTTATTGCCTCATTTGCATTTTTTATTGGCGTCTACACTGTATATGGCGCCATCGTCGGTATTATTTTAAAAAGCATTCTCAAGCCTGCAAAAATCATTGTTCCGACTATTGTCCTCATCGGTGCAGTATGTCTTGCACAAGGTCTCGGAGCGGGACAGCAAAACCCTGCAGCGACATCGGCGACCGACAATGGCACCCAGTCAGCTGCAGCTCTCCAGGCAACACTTATCCATGCTCAGACAGTAAAAGCTCAACAGCAGGCCAAACAAGAACAATACTTCGGAATGAGTTCGTCTACCGAAACGATCGGCGACCTCAACAACGATGAGAAACCAGACATAGCCTTCATCACCTACAGAGAAGACAAGGATCGCGGCACACTCTACTACCTTGTCGCGGCTATAGCCACGAGCACTGGCCACACCGGCACAAACCTCGTCTTTCTAGGGGATAAAGTGCGTCCTCAGCAAATAGGTATCGAGAACGAGACTATTTTTGTCGACTACACTATTTCGCCCGCGACAACAACAAAAGTTTTTTACGCACAACTCATCAAGGGTAACCTCGAAAAAATAAACGCAACATCAACCTCAGCAACTTCTTCTACACCGTCCCTCTAAGAAACTTTCTTTTCAATATTTGCTATCTCCTTTTCGAGATATTCCTCAGACTTCGTAAGATTTTCCTGAAGTTTCTTTATAACCTTCTCTTCTTCTTTGGTTAATTCTCTTTTTGATCCAGCTTTTTCAAGGGTTTTAATTTGCTCACGAACATTGTCTCGAAGAAGATCGAATGCCTTATGCACTGAGGACTCGGCAACAGCGGCATCTCGTCGAACTGATTTCTTTATCGCACCACCTTTATGTATAAAATATGTTATTAGAAGACCAATACCTCCAGCGCAAATCACGAGGAGAACAATCAGTGAAAGCCAGCTCACCACAAAGGAACCGACACTGACTAGCGCTGATTTCTTTACAGTCATACTCAAGGGCTTCGTAAACTGACTTTTAGCTTCATGCTTATCGATCGCTCGAGCGGTGATGGTATACGCCCCCGTTTCAAGATTTTTCGCCCAGATCATACCGAAATTGCCATCACCCTGAACATTTGTGAGCTGACTCGAGCTGTGTCCATTTGCATCGGTCACGACAACCTCAACATCGGTGAGTGGGTATGACGTACCACGGATTCTGAGTAAATCACCCTGGCTAAGCTCAGATGGATAGTCGGTGATGATCGGTGAGTTGATCGGTACAACAGTAAACTCTCCCGACTGGACAGTTTCATTTCCTGCATAGTCGACAGCTCTCACTAAAATATTGTGCTCACCAGGGTCTTGAGGATCTGGGGTATATGGATTTGATGACACATCATCAATAGTAAGTCTCTGAAACTGCTTCTCACCAATTTTTACTTCATAATATTGCACTCCCGAGGTCTCGTCGGTTGTATTGAAATAAACTACCGGTCGAGGGTCACTCGTCGTGTCCCCATGTGGAAATGTGATCTTGAATGCATCTGGCGGAATAGTGTCGATCTGGATCTTGAAATGAGTAACCTCGCCCCATCCATTTTTATTTTTAAAGCGAATATTAAAATACCATACGCCGTCATACAGATTGTTAAAGGTCTTGTTTACTGTCGTCGCAGGAGATGTAACCGTCGGCAATGATGCCGGGCTGTGCCCTATCGATGTCGACACTGCCGTCACATCCTTTGGAACACTCCATTTGAGCTGGACCGTGCTCGAGCTATACCATTTATTTTGATCAGGGTGAGTGATCGACGTCACTATTGGTGCAAGTGGGCTACCTGGAGTGGTATCGACTGGGACTACTTCGACCAGTTCGGATACTTTTATACTGACAGACCCTGACTGCTTTGCGGTCAAAATATCGGTCCCAAGGCCGTCGTTTTGTCGTACCGCAGCATCAGCAAAAACAATCGAGGCAGTACCTGCTTTTTTTGCTTTAAAAATAATGGAAAGCACCTGGCCATTTGAACCGGTATACCCTGGGTTTGGTAACCCTCCATCAAATGTCACTGTCCCATCAGGGTTCGAGAACTTTGGATCCTCAACCCATAGAGTAAATATAGATGAGCTTTTACTTACCGACACCACATCGAGCATATCTGTGGGGAAACGCACCACAGCATCCGAGCTATTGATATTGCTCCCTGTTGTATCCACAACTACCTTCACTGGCACGATATCTCCAACGGAAACCTTTACTGACGATGGAGAAATACTCAATGTCGCAGCGAGAGACACCTGTGTAAAGAGTAAAGAACCCGCAGCAACTGCTACGACCGAGAGCGTACCTTTCGTAATGATATTTTTAAAGATGTGTTGGAGCATTTGGTGAAGCTTTTGTTGAACCTCGCTTCCATTTCTTGTAGATAATCCGTGCAGCGACGATCACGATGATAGCGACGACGATAGTTGCCCATGATATACCCCGCTCAGCTGAAACTGGTGGATATGACGCTGACGTTTTGTTGCCGGCCTTGTCGAAAGCAACGACATTGAGAGTCACATTACCACTCTGATCCTGGAGAACATATGTGCTACCGCTGCGAACTGCTGCCCCACTGTTTTCTGAAACTTCATAGTGATCAATGCCAGACTGGTTATCGACAGCACTAAAGTATGCAAACTTCTTTCCAGAAAAGAGAGACGCATCCTGTCCGAGTACAACAATAAATGCTCCTGGCGGTGTCGTGTCGCCAGAGACAGTACCTGCCCAATCATTTGTTACTGGTACAGTTGCTTTCTTTGCAGTGACGGTTATCGAGATATTTTTGAGCTGGACCGGAAGCTTTGTACCCTTGCCGTCATTTGCAAAGACAGACGTATTTTGTGGACTGATCGTGATCACGCCTTCTTTTGTGGCCTGAACAATTATTTTAAATAGGGTTGCACCTTCAATACTAAAACCACCAGGGACTCCGCCGACGTACGAGATCGTATGACCATCGGTTGAGAGAGATGGTGTACGTGGCCATAGACCAAATGATGAATTTGCAAGACTAAATTCCTGAACAGTGAGATTGCCAATCGACGACTTGAGCGCAACATCACCTTCGACAGTGTTGATGACCGCTGCATCAGAATTGATCTTTACTGCGATGACCGCGGTGTCACCAACAGCGATACTACCCCTTGATGCTTCAAGATATACTGTGGCCGCTGACGCATTTGTGGGTATCGCGATGATAGTAATCAATGCAATAACTGTGGTGTAGAATATTTTCTTCATAGTTGTGCTGATATTTATTTTCATATATTTACTAATTATTATCATTTATTTTTTCCCCAATTATACAAGAGTATTGAGAAGTCTGTTGAATCTATTTTACCATCGTTATTGAGATCTACATACTTGTTTGCAAATGGCGGTTTTGTTTTCCAGAAGTAGAGGAGGATCGAGAAGTCAATTGAGTTAATCTTGCCGTCACAATTGAAGTCTGCTCTTCTACCACAGATTCCCGTTATTGGAGTTGCGGTATCGGTCTGACTTGCTGGCGGAGCCCCACCACCTCCCGCGGGTCCGGTATTTGTTGTGGCGACAGCTGTGAATG
>JBAXYC010000017.1:0-9897 GCA_037127615.1 bacterium
CTTTCGAGCGAGTTGCTTTTCGAGCTGGATGAAAAAGATTTCCTCAAATGCAAAACGTTTACGCGCAACTTCGGCATCCTCTTTTTTTACTGGTGTATGAATCCAGAGCAGTGCGGTGCGGAGCGATGGTAAATTATATTTTTGTAAAATCTCGAGCGGGATCGGATCCATCATCCCGTTCACATTATCGCTTTCGAGAAGACCACTCTTGAAAATCTTTTGCAGAGCATGATACATCCAGTTTGAGGTGATACCGCGGGATTCGGGATATATAGGGTAAAGAGTATGGCTGGTCGGTGTGATGATACGGTCAGATTTATTAAATAATGAGTCGCCACCAACGCCCTCTGGAAGCGAGTCAATCGTTTCGAGTTTTGGATTTGAAAAATAAAGCTCGCCGGGTACCTCAGAGATACTACCGTCACTCGTTTTTTTTCGTCGCTGAGAGAGTCGACCCTCAATACGTACTAGTGCACCGTTCGCTGTCATCTTTGCGAGGTACGGCTGGTTGAACCAGACACAATGAATAACGCCGGAATCGTCGCTGACATACGCATCAGCCATTGCAATTTTTGTTCGAAACCCTTTGCTCATTTTGAGTTTTGAAATCCGGCCGAAAACGACCGCGTTTTCGCCGGCCGATAGCGAGCTCACGCTGCGAGTTTCTGAGAGATCGTCGTATCGTGTCGGAAAATGATAGAGCAGGTCTCGCACGGTTTTTATGCCAAGTTTTTTGAGGGCACTCCTCTGTGTTTCTTGAAGCCTCACGTAGTCGTCGATGACAAAATCCGCGGTCAGTGCCGCTCGAGTCGGCGTGTGGTTTTTTTGTGGGGACGTATTCTTTGCCATTTGTCGATTATACCATTATCAGGTTTTGATCGAGTACTTACCATTTCGAAGGGTGATAAACCCTTCGCGCTCGAGTGCAGCGAGGTTTGTGAGATCTGTTTGCTTCGCATCGGTCACATGCAGTGGTCTATTTAAAATTTTCCTCAGTAAATGTGCACGAAGCTCACGGTTTGATCCTTTAAATTGAGTTTGTTTTTTATAATGCTTGCTTCGTTTTGCCGGGTCACTTTTTTGCGACTGACGAGCAAGCTGCTTTAGGTGCACGCCATAGTCCATGAGGGCAGAAAACCATTCACGAGGTTTTGTCTGGTCAATCGTTCGAGCGACGAGGGGGTATATTTTTTCGTCAGACACCGCTTTTTTATTTTTAAAAAAGAAATGGATATAGACAGTACGGATATTTGTTTCGATAAACGGCTCAGCGAGGTTGAAGGCAAAAGCAAGGATAGAACCCGCGGTGTGCGGACCAATGCCAGGGAGCTCGACGAGTTCGACTTTTGTGCGGGGAACCTTCCCCGTGTATCTTTTTTGAATAATTTCTGCGGCCTGCTTTAGGTAGAGACCGCGACGGTTGTAGCCGAGTCCTTGCCATTCAACGAGCACTTTTTTGAGAGGTGCGCGAGCGAGCGCGGGGAAGTTGGGAAACTTTTTTATGAATGAATTAAATTTTTCTACAACACGTGGTGCCTGCGTCTGCTGGAGCATAATCTCAGAAATGATGACACGGTAGACCCAATCGTCGTCGGTCATTTCTTCAGCACGTTCACGCCACGGAAAACTACGGCGATGTGCGGCGTAATGGGACCAGACCACCTTTTTAAATTGTTCAACTCTCGATTTTCCTGTCGAAATAGTCTGTGGCATTTGAGAATAATACTATTTTATGGCAAAATACGACAGCGGCAATGGTTTCAAGAAGGGAGGCTGTGTCGCGTCACAAAAAACTGGAGGGGTGTCAGAGTGGTTGAATGAGCTTCTTTGCTAAAGAAGTAGGCCCTTTAAACGGCCTCGGGGGTTCGAATCCCCCCCCTTCCGCAACAGCAAAAAAACTATACTTCGGTATAGTTTTTTTGCTGTCGAGAAGAGGGTAGATGAGAAAAGGTTGAGTGGTAGCTTCTAATCCATAGAGTGTAGATCGATTGCAACAAGTTCCATCGAGGTATACTATTAGCCACACATGAGAATATCGCCGTTTCTCAATACATACAGGAAAATCAATACTACAATAGCTGTCGCAGTCGTGACAGCTATCGTATTTATTGCCGTTGGAACTATCGCTACGACCAAGATTGCCTTTGCTGCGGTCCTGACACCCGGTGCCCCGGTAACATCATGTGGAGAAATAGCAACTGTTGGCCTATATACATTAAGCGGAAATATTTCTACAAGCTCGGGCCCGTGTCTCATCATCACGTCAGCAGGTATTGCTGCATCCACCACAATAAACGGCGCAGGACATACTATCAGCGGGTCAATTGTCGCTGACGGTGTTGGTGCGGGCGGCTTTAATTTTAATCTAAAAAATGTAACAGTTACCGGAGCAATCTCTGCAAACGGCATCGATCTTGGTGGTTGTGACGGCGGTCTGTGTCCTGGAGGAGAGGTTGATTTGCTCAATGCAACAACAACATCGGTTACCTCAAATGGTGTAAACGGCGGGCAAGGAGGAACAATCCTTAGTACAACTACTTTTTCAACATCGTTGACCGCAAATGGCGGAGATAGCGGAAGTACATATGGTGGTAATGGGGGATTTATAAAAATAAGTGCTACAGATGTTGATCTAACTGGCAGAACTTTTTCAGTACATGGAGGTATTGGTCCACAAACAGGTCCGACTACTTTTGAAAATGGTACCGACGGACAATTCGAGATCGACTACACAAATACAATCAACTATAGTTCGATTTTATTTCCGACGGTAGGCTCATTATCTATATTTGGTCCAGGTGGTTTTCAATATCAGTTGAGCTCATCATTTTCTGGTGGTTACATAACATTGCCAGGACAAAACATATCAAATGCCGCACACTGTAATATACTTTTTTCTGGCAGTTACGGGTTGGCGTCAGATTTAAATGGTGATTGTCATACGGTCGCTACGAGTACAACAATAACCGGAGGAGGGCATACTATCACTGGTAGCGTGATCGCCACTTCAACAAATAGCAATGGTGGAAATCTTAATTTGAGCAATGTCGTGATCACGGGTTTGATAGACGCGAGCGCATACGGAACTGTTTTTGGTGGTAACTTTGCTGTAGGTGGAATAATCACTATTACAAATGCAACCACGACATCAGTTCGTGCTCGAGGCGTGGTCGTCACGGAGGTAGACTCAATGACAGGGCGAACTATTTTTGCAAAAAGTAATGCCGGCAGCATCACAATAACCAATTCCTCAACAACAGACCTTTTTGCAGGTGGTATCGCTGGAAGTGTTACTGTGACAAATTCTAAGGTCGGCGCAGCTGCAGTTACTGGTACAAGTAGTAGCATAACCATTACAGGTTCGACCGCAGGCTTGGTTTCAGCTGATTATTTACTCGGGGACACCTTTTGGTCGGGTTACAACAGTGACACAGGTACTGTACACATCACAAATTCAACAACTTCTGATATATCGGCTATCGCTGCACGGTGGAGTCAAGGGTGTGGACAGTGTGTCGTGCACAGCGGTCGTGCGGGAGATGTTTTCATAACAAACTCAGTAACGGGCTCGATCACCGTGGACAGTCCGACGGGTACAGGCAGTATTGGCGGAAACGTAGTTGTGACTGGAACAAATGTAAATCTTTCAAATAAAACGATATCTGCACTTGGCGTAGTAAATGGAACGCTCACGGTAAATTATACCTCGCTTACTACATCAAACCTCACCCTTTCTCCACTAAGCGATATTCTATTAAATGGTCCAGGTGGTGCACCTGGCGACCTCGGGTCATTTGGCGGCGGTTTATTTTTCCAGCCAGGAAGTTTGATTACGGATGTGTCGCAGTGCAATTTAAGTATTGGAAATAGGGTCTACACACTCGGCGCATCTATTGCAGGGGATTGTCATATTACAGCTGACAATGTGACGATTGATGGGCAAGGTCTATACACAATCACTGGAAATGTTGTCGGTGACGCAGTTGACGCAGGACACAATGGGCATACCTTTACTCTCGAAAATGTCACGGTCAACGGTACGGTTAGTTCAAACGGTACACTGTTATCATTGTCATATTCAAATATTCAACCTGGTTCAGGCGGAGTGATTACAATACAAAATGCCACGACAAGTGATATCGTCGCCAACTCAACAGGGTGTTCGTCATCGCACTCTGTATGTCCATTTGGTGGAACGGTCACCGTATTGAATTCGATTACAGGAACTATCACAACAAATGGAGGTGTACCAAGCAACTATCTGCTCGATAGTGCTGGTAATGGAGGAACTATCTCTGTCGCAACATCAAGTACCAGTTCATTGATTTCAAATGGTGGAGATGCTGCTGTGCTCGGTGGCAAAGGAGGATCGATTACTGTTGTAAATTCTTTCGAAAGGATAGCAAACAGTTCTATTGCAGCAAATGGAGGTAGTGGATTAACACCTGGGTCTGGTGGGTCAGTCACAAAATTAAACTCTACATACACGGGATCTATCGGAAATACTTCTGGAGCCGGGACAGGATCATCATATTCGACAAGTGGAAGCGGATCTTCTGGAAGTGTCCAAGTCACCGGCGAGTATTCCTCCCCGACCTTAGTTCTAGTATCACCCTCACCAGCAGTAGTTCTACCCTCCACTCCCTCAATCGCCCCTTCCGCTCCCTCCAGCGCCTCAGCCGACGTCAGCAGTGGTAGTGTCTCACCCCTCACTCCCGTCACCACCACTGAACCCTCAGTCACCCCAGCATCAGCTCCCCAGCAACCCCTCGCTGCATTTAGTACTGCCGTCACCAAGGTAGCCCAGCAGGTAGCAAATACCGCAGTCGTCGTCGCCAACTCGCCAGCAGGAAAGACAGTTCAAGCAGCAGGACTCTTTGGTGGACTCCTCGCATCAGTCGCAGCCTTCTCTGAAACAGCCTTTGCTACTCCTCTCGCTGCATCCGAGAGTGTCCTTGTCCCTGCACGTCTCTGGGGACTCATCCTCATGGGTCTTGGTATTAAAAAGCGTTCCCGCCGATGGGGAACTGTTTATGACAGCGTTACCAAACAGCCAATCGACCCCGCCTTCGTCACCGTCAAGGATGAGAGTGGCAAGATCGTTGCTGAGTCCATCACCGATATTGATGGTCGCTACGGCTTCCTCCTTCCTGACGGCAAGTACTATATCTCCGTCAAAAAGACCAACTACGACTTCCCATCAACAAAGATGACTGGTCATACATCTGACGAGCTCTACAGCAACCTCTACTTCGGTGAACCCATCACCATCCACGCAGGAGAAGTTCTCGACAAGAATATCCCAATGGACCAGAAGAACTTTGACTGGAACGAATACATCAAGACCCAACGAAAGGATCTTGCCTTCCACTCCCGTCACGAGAAACCATGGGCCATCGTCAGTGGCTATGTCTACGGTATCGGTCTTGTCATCTCTGTGATCGCCACCGCCGTCCACCCATCGTGGTACAACATCATCCTCCTCGCCCTCTACGTCTTTGTCTTCCTCCCCCTTGAGTTCAAATTCAAAATGAAGAAACTCGGCTCCGTTACTGACAAAACTACCCACCATCCACTCTCTTACGCCATCATCCGTGTGACGGCCTTTGACCATGAGACCCCACTTCGCTCAGGAGTGACCGATGCAAACGGTCGCTACTACTGCATTGTCCCTAAAGGAAAGTGCTACGTTGATATTGAAAAGAAGAATGCTGATGGGAGCTACACCAAGATCTATGAGTCCTCACTCATTACCAATACGACGGGTATTATCAATACCAATTTTGGGGTGTAGCAAAAAAATGGGAGGCGGATTTTATTATATTTTTTGTTAGTTGAAATAAAAAATCCCACAGCGGCAACATGAAAGTTGTCACTGAGGGATTTCCGGGAATAGGGATCACTCAAATATAATCGGACCCACAAGGAAGGCGATGCCACTGACATGCCGGTTGAGGTGTTCAACAGTGTAGCGATCGATCGCGGCAAAGTCTGAATCGTCGCGGGCAAGGCCACTTTGAAGCATGAAGAGTCTTCCATTTTGATCGGTGAATGCCGAGCCAATATCGCGTGGTGTGCAGTTTTTTTCAACAACAAGGTGGCCACGGTCGACATCTGTTGTTGATCGTGCACAGTAACCAAGTAAGTTGACTGTGTCTGGGGTCGTGATTGAACGCAGCGATGTTACTCGTTTGTGTTCGACTACAACTGCATTTGTGAAGTAGAGAAGTGTCTGGTTTGTCTGTGCTTCTCGCGCAAAGAAACCGACAATGTTACGAGGCTGTAGTCCAAGTTTTCCAAAGACAACAGTGACCCCATTGCTATCAGTGCAGGGAGTCACACTATCAATGTATTCAGAGAACGTGTGATCTCTCCACGCCAGTTGCACCGCATACTGGTTCGTTGTTCCTTTTGGAAAAATGTAGCAGGGAAGGACGATCTTCCACCCACTCATTGAATTGCTGTATGCTGTTCCAACGCATATGTATTTTACTGCGTTGTCACGGTAGAGGAAAACTGTAGCCGGAACAAAAATCTGTTTCGTTGCACATCCGGCAAGTGCCAGTATCACAAGTAGCATACCGAACAGAACTATCGTTGATTGCGAAGTATTTTTCATAATTAAATTTTCGAATATCTATTTTGCTGATGGTTATTTTGCTCAATAAAATGTACATCTTTTATAAAAAATGTCAAGTGTAGACGCACTTGTATTCCATTGAAATATGAACCGATTGGTGCTACGATATTTATATATGTCATCTACTCCTTTCAGAAAGCATATTAAAAACCACTTTGTGGTTATCGTTGCGGTAGTAACTACATCTGTATTCGTTGTGATGGGAACGGTTGTCGATATTGACAAAACAACTGCGTCGCAAATCGTGACTGTTCAAAACTACAGCGCGCACGGCACCGTGAGTGCTATTTCTACATCTCCGCTCGGAGTCTCTATCGCTGACGTTGCTGAGTCACCGTTTGATGTGAGTGCAGTAAAAAAAATTGAGAATGGTCATTATGTACCACTTTCCATAGTAGATATAAAAGTTGGCGATGAGATAATTGTCCAAGGTATCAAACGAGGGGCGGCGGTGGTTATCAGAAGGGTCATTGATCTTACAGATACAGGTATTGTCGATGTTGCCTCGACGACAGCTTCATCTACAGCTTCGACTACACCCATTTCTTTGATTGAAAATAGTGCGTCATCCACAGTTGCTGCTTCCTCGGCAGCGACCACGACTATTGATATTGCGACTACCACGTTGAGTGTGTCACCAGACGTTTCGTCTGCGCCATATACGGCATCTGCATCATCTACATCAACTACGGTTTCTTCGCCTACCGTCTCTTCGACAACAGTCGAAGTCGCTCCGGTAGAGGTTCCAATCGTGGCGCCTATGGATACCGTGTCAGCAACAACTACAGAGTAATCACATGACACACAATAAAAAAAATTGGAAATACGGTCTATGGTTAATTGTGGCTATTTTCTTTTTTGTCGGAAAGTCTGCGCATGCTCAAGTGTTGGATCCTTCATTACCAGTTACTACCTGTGGGGAAATTGCTGATGTTGGAACATACACACTCGCAAATCCTATCAATAGTGGCGGCGGCCCATGTCTTGTCGTCAGCTCAGGTGGGGCGTCTGATGAGACTGTCATTAACGGCGCTGGATTTACGATAACAGGAGATATCAATGGTGACGGTATCAACCCTGGAGATCCGGGACATAATTTTACGGTACAGAACGCGAGAGTCGTCGGCACAACATCGGCAAGCGGCATGATAGATGATGGTTCTTGTAGTGTTGGCGGAGGAAATGGTGGAACTATTATATTAAATCACGCAAGTACGACAGCATTGGTTGCGTCTGGCGGTAATGATGCCTCGGGATGTTTTGGTGCGGGGTCCGGGGGGTCGCTGACTCTTACATATGCTACGAGTACGACGATTATCTCCAACGGTGGAAGTAATATAAATAATAATCCAGGGGGAATTCAGGCCGGAACCGGCGGTACTATTACTATTGCTAGCTCATCCTTCTCATCAATATACTCAAATGGCGGGTATAACACGGTTAACGCAAACGGTGGTAACGGGGGATCGGTGTCGATACTCAATGGTGTTCTCAATGTTTCAGACACAATTATCTCGACAGCGGGAGGGCTTGGAGATACTGGAAATTTTTTATCAAATGGTGCTGACGGTACGTTGACGCTTACATTTACAAGTCTTATCACAAACACTAATACGTATTTGTATAGTACACATCTCGTGCTCAATTCTTTTTCGGAAGGATTGATAAATGGGGTTTTTAACCCAATTATTTCAGGTCAAAATATTGATAGTGCGTTAGATTGTGTGCTGATAAATTTGCCAGGGACATATCACTTAACTCAGGATATTACAGGCGATTGTGGAGTGACAAGTAATAATGTTGTTATCGATGGTGCGGGTCATACTATAACTGGTAATGTCAGTGCGATTGGATCAACACCAAACAACCCAAGCTTTAATTTTTCACTTCAAAATGTTACCGTCACCGGCACCACGACTTCCAATGGAGGGAATATTACAATAGCGTCTTCTACCGTGCATGCGGTGGTGACGGACGCAGTAACCAGTCTTTTGAGTGGCAGTGCCGGAGCTATTACTGTAACAAATTCAACAACAACACAGATTTCAGCAAATGGTATTAGATACGGCGTTCATTGTGGGCTTTGCTCGTACAATAGTGGTTCAGGAGGAACTATTATTATTACAAATTCAGTGACTGGGTCAATACAAGCAAATAGTGTTGCGGGCGCTGTTGGTAATGGGGGAATCATTACTATTTCTGCACATAATTTAGCTTTATCAAGTACCACTATTTCTGCTACAGGAAGTACAAATGGTACGCTCACATTAAATTACTCTACACTGGCGACATCGAATCTCACGCTTTCAGCGTTGGCAGATCTTATATTAAACGGTCCGAGTAATTTACCAGGAAGTCTCGGTGCATTCGGAGGGGGAGCATTTTTGAGCAATAATATTATTACTGACGGCTCACAATGTAATCTTGGATTCTCGGGTACATATGTTTTGGGAAATAATATTACTGGTGATTGTCATATAACAAATAATAATGTCACCATCGACGGTCAAGGATTGTATACAATAAATGGAAATGTAACGGGAGACGCCATAGTGGCAGGAAATGACGGTTTTAATTTTACATTAAAAAATATTACTGTCACTGGGACGACTACATCAAACGGGTCCGTTTTTTCAAGTTCCTTACTTAGTAATATCCATAATGGTTCAGGTGGATCGATTTCTATCATAAATGCCACAACAAGCGATATTTACTCAAATGAAGTTGGCTGTAATATCTCTAAGCAGTGTGGTTCAGGAGGGTCCGTTACAATAACTAATTCAAATGTCGGAAATGTTATCATGAGTGGTAAGGTTTCACATTATGCCGATATGGGGATCGGAGGACATGGAGGTGTGATCGTAGTTGCAACTTCTTCCACAGGATCGTTGATTGCCAATGGAGGTGATGGTGATTCACAAGGCGGACAAGGAGGTACAGTTACAGTCAATTATTCTAGAGAGCGTGTCGTAGGTAGTGCCATCAGTGCAAATGGAGGAAATGCAACGGCCTGTGGATATGGAGGAAGCGGAGGAACGATCGTCGCCTCAAGTTCAACCTATACAGGAAGTCAAAGTGTGACGCCCGGGGTTGATAATTTTACTGGGTGTAGAAGTAATAATGTGCCAAGCGGTTCTCCAGGTTCTTCTGGTTCAAGCGTAATAAACGGTCAATCAAATTCTTTAGTAGTGACGCCGACATCGCCAGTGGTGGTGCCATCCGCAAATACAAATCCTTCAGCAGCGCCGTCGAGCGCG
>JBAXYC010000018.1:0-9771 GCA_037127615.1 bacterium
GGCGTGCGGGATTCTCACCCGCATTGTGGTTACTTGTGCCAACATTCTTACTTCTTGACGCTCCAGAGTGGCTCACGCCTTCTCCTTCACTGCGGACAAGAATACTCTCCTACCAATATATAATATCGAAATATCATACAATCCTCAGTTTCGGTACTATACTTAACCCCGATTATCTGCGGCGCATATTCTCTCGATGAGTGAGCTGTTACGCTTTCTTTAAATGATGGCTGCTTCTAAGCCAACATCCTCATTGTCTGAGAAAATACACCACCTTAAGTGTACTTAGTATAGATTTAGGGACCTTAAATGGAGATCCGGGCTGTTTCCCTTTTGACGTATGGAGCTTAGCCCCCACCGTCTAACTGCCGAGAAGTTTACTCTGGGTATTCGGAGTTTGATAGGTTCTGTGATCTTTCGACCTGTCAGAATCTTCCAGTGCTCTACCCCCCAAAGGTAATCTCGACGCTAGCCCAAAAGCTATTTCGGAGAGAACCAGCTATTACCAGGTTCGATTAGCTTATCACTCCTTACCACAAGTCATCGCAGAGAATTGCACAACTCTAGCGTTCGGTCCTCCTTCCCCATTTCTGGGGAATTCAACCTGCTCATGGCAAGCTCACCTGGCTTCGGGTCTTTAGCATACTACGAACGCGCTATTCACACTCGGTTTCCCTATGGCTCCAGACTCTCGTCTTTAGCCTGCAGCATGCTAAAACTCGTTGGCTCATTCTTCAATAGGCACGCAGTCACGGTCTTGCGACCGCTTCTACTCCTTGTAAGCATATGGTTTCAGGTCTATTTCACCGCCCTTACCGGGCTGCTTTTCACCTTTCCCTCACGGTACTAGTTCACTATCGGTCTTCCAAAGTATTTAGCCTTACCGGTTAGTTCCGGCAGATTCCCCCGAGCTATTCGTGTCTCGAGGTACTCAAGAATAAGCGCAAAAAAGATCATTCATTTTCAACTACAGGGCTATCACCTTCTGGGGCTGAGCTTTCCAGCTCATTCTTTTAATGAATAATTTTGTAACTTTTCTGATATAAATATCACGCGCTTACCTTACAACCCCCACCCTTAATCAAATGGCACAAAACATTGCTGCTTTATACCATATGAATAAGGGTAGGTTTGGGCTCTTTCCTTTTCGCTCGCCGCTACTTAGGAAATAACTATTGTTCTATTTTCCACCTGGTACTGAAATGTTTTACTTCCCAGGGTATACTTCTTTGTGTCAAGCACAAAGATTATCACTCGAAGTGATAGGGTTTCCCCATTCGGAGATCTACGGATTAACGGTTGTTTGGCACCTCCCCGTAGCGTATCGCCGCCAGACTGCGTCCTTCATCGTCTTTAGAAGCCAAGGCATCCACCATATGCTCTTAGATTTCCTATTAGGAAATCTAAAAACCACAATTATTTGCTTGCGTAAGGACTACTCGTCCTCACGACTTTTGCTTTACAACTTTACCTTATTTAAATTTTCAAGTATCGGTCGTTCTGAAAGAAAAAACCGCTTTTTAAAGCGGCCGAAGAAAACACTTTATTCAAGCGTTATTTTGGCCGGTTTAATAGGTGATTCTTCAACATATTTCTGTGTGGGTATCAGTATATATGAAGCTGAAATAAAGTCAACTTTTTAGCCCTTGGGGACAAACTGGGGACAAAAAACGAGCACTTTTTGAACGAAAAACAGCCCTCTCGGGCTGCTCTTCTCTGCTACGAAAAGGAGTGTATTATTCCTTCTCTGAAATCTGGTGCCAAACTTTCTTGACGATCTCGCCTGCAACATCCTTGCTGCCGAGGCCAAATGCAAGAGCGACTGCAACTGCAACCGCTAGAACAAGACCTTCGATAAGGATATAGATGATACCTGACGCAACCTGGAGGTGAACCAATGCTGTAAGAATAGCAAAAATCCAGATAGACCATCGAGTAATCTTTCCAAGAAGGTGTGCAGATTTGATATGTGCAGCACGTGCGCTTGCAACGACGATCTTTGAAAGAGCGTCAGCAATAACGACTGCGACCATAAGCACAAGGACAGCGATCAACACCTGAGGAATGTACGCGAGCACAACACCACTCAAGAATGTGTTGACGTCACTCAACCCAAGGACGTTGAATGCTGCAACCAAGAATGCCACGATAACAAACCACTTGATGATGGCACCAACAAAGACACCAGATCGAAGTGTGTATCCAGAACGCTGAACAACTTCTTCGAGACCTGCGCTCTTTAGTGCGCTATCAACCTTGATCGTATCGAAGATACCTTCGATGATACGCTGAAGGAGTGCGCCGATAACCCATCCGATTGCGAAGATAAGAATCGCAATGATAAGCAACGGAATAAAGCTAATTGTTCCGTACCAAATATCTGTAAACGATTGCTGAAGGGCAGCAACCACATCGTGAAATACTGACATAATTTTAATTAAAATAACTATTAATCTACTAATTACTAATAGCAGAATTATACCATGTATGGGAGCCGCCAAACAGGAGCCTGTGGACAGCTTTATTTTCCTTCGATACCAAGGCGATCAACAAGAACGGTATGCTGGAAGTCCAAAATATCACGGATCAAGCGGTCATGGATACCGAGACGGTATTCAAAGTCTTCGGTATCAAAGGCTGAATAACTGATCTCTTTACCGATTTCGGCTTCGAGAGATGCGATGGCTTTTTCAAGACGTACTGTACTCATCTCATCTGCCACAATAAGAAGGTCTACCCTGCTATCCCAACGCTGGAGAAATACACCAGTAGCAATGAGAACTTTCACCTTACCGATCTTTGCGAACTTCTGTGTGAGAGACTCGTCGGCGTGGACGCTCGCGCTCGTGAGGAGACTCTTCAGGGCTGTCAGATATGCAAACTTTGGGTTAAGCGTATACCCCTTCTCCTCAATTTTTTTCACGACGATTTTCTTACGGCGACGAACATTGATCTCGCGTCGAACAGGCTTGATACGTACGATGCCAAATGAGATAAGCGTCGCGAGCTCCTTCTGAGCTTCACGTGTGCTGATCTTTGCTCGGTTTGTGATCTCCTTTGTGGTGTACGCTGTCTCTGGATTGAATAGGAACAAGCGCATTAGCTTTACCTTTGCCGCACTTCCAAATAGTTTCGATAAAATATCCATGGTTTTTATAAGTGTTGTGTATTATGCTCATTTTCGTGCATTCTTGCAAGAGGCTTGGAAAATAGACCCGTAAATAAGATTGCCCATAACAAAACCACTAAATACAGGTTGGGAGAGTGTACGCAGCCCGAAGAGGGCGAGGACTAGGAAATCTTAGTAAAGATTTCCGCACTCTCGAAACGTGTATTTAGTGGTTTTGTTTTTGGTAACTTTATTTAAGGTCAACCTTTCCTCCTGCTGCTTCGATAGCTTTTTTGAATGCATCAGCTTCCTCCTTCTTCATACCTGCCTTGAGGAGTGATGGTGCGGCGTCAACGAGGTCCTTTGCTTCCTTGAGACCAAGGGCAAGGACTTCCTTTACAACCTTGATAACGGCAATCTTCTGAGCACCTGACTCAGTGAGGTGCACATCTGCTGTGCTCTTCTCATCTGCTGCTGCGCCCGCCGCTGCTGGAGCTGCGACTGCGACGGCTGCTGCTGAAACACCGAACTTAACTTCAAAAAGCTTTACAAGCTCGTTGAGGTCAAGAACTGACATTTTCTCGATTGATTCGACGATTGACTTAAACTTTGCTGGGACCTCTACTGCTGGATTGTGTTCTGACATAATAATAATTTAATAAGTTAAATAATGAGTGGTAAATACTGCGTTGAATTTAAGCTGTTTTCTTCTTTGCGATCTGATCAAGTGCCATAACAAAACCTTGTACTGGCGAATTGACGACGTTGACGAACATACCGAGGAGTGTCTGCATTGAAGGGATCGCTGCAATAGCAACCATCTCCTCTTTGCTCATGAATTTTCCTTCGAAAACCCCTCCGACGATAACGACATTGTCCTTAAACTTTTTCTGGAAAGCAAATACTTCTCGAGCTGGAGCAATGAGGTCAATGCCGTAGGCGATACCGATCTCCCCTGCGAGTACTGACATTGTGCCAGTGATTTTCTTTTCAGAAAGAGCCTTTGCTGCAAGTGTCTTTTTTGAAACGAAATATCCGACACCCTCTTTCTTGAGTTGGCGGCGCACTTCGTTTACTCCAGACACTTTCAACCCGTGAAAGTTGACGAAGACGAGTGACTTTGAGTCATCGACAATCTTCGCAACTTTATCAATGATTTCTTTCTTTGCTGCTTTTGTTCGTGCCATTTGTAATTGTATTTTTAAATTTTTGATAAAAAAACGACCTTTGATAAGGCGTAGAGGTGCTTTCCGCACACGCCCGAAAGCGTGTTGAGAGCGAACCTAGAAAGGTCTTAAGCCGTTGTTTCTCGGCTGCCTTTCGTCTTTGGCCTTACCTACACCATATCATAGGGTCGTTTTTTGAGCAAGATTATGGTTATTTATCTTCTGACATCGAGCCAAGGATGTGATCTAAAGTATCCGCCAATGCCTGCCGCTTTGTATCATCTAATTTCCTGTATATCCAATGTTGCCCAGCAATACCGTCCGCTACATGCTCAGCGCTTATAGCCGCCTTAACCATTTTTTTATTCTTCAAAAGTTCAAGTAATTTATCAACCTTTGTAATTATCCTTTTTTCTTTTAGAGGCGGTAAATGGAGAGTGAGAATGCTGCTTCGAATAGACTGAAAATACTCTTTCATATACTTATTTTTTGCTAATTGACTCGAACTATAATCGACGGGTCCATGAGGACTTGATGTTGCATCTACTGACCCATCACCATCACTATCTATCCTTAGCACCTGGCTACTAGTTGCGATTGTGGGTGCCAAATCAAGCTCTGCGGTGAGAAGTGGTGTAACCGGCATATCTGCAAAAGTTGTAGCCGCAATGATTCTTCCGTTTACGTTATGTTCGGTATCCAGTGTAAATGTACCGACACCAATGCCATTTAATACTACCCTGTATGTATCCTGGTATGGGACAGTGATATTGTAGCCTTCATCTGGGTTTGATCTAAAGTCTGAGCCGGGAATATTGACTACATATCTGCCAAGATCCGAGGTAGGGTCTGGGTTTGGAATTTGGCCCGTGTACCGCCCTTGGCTATCATATATACCAAGTGTTACTGGGGAGTGTGTAGTAACGACGAGATCATCACTTGCAAGATCTGCTGCTGTTGGGAAATGGTTTGTGATATTTGGAATAGAAAGCAACGGATCACCTACCACAGCTGAAGTAGTTCCACTACTAGTAATCTCATCTTTTACAAAGGTTAAAGCGGAATCGTGGTTGAAAATAGTCGAATGATCCGCCTTCGATGAACTAATATTGAGATAATAATTTTGTGAATCTGCCGATGCGGCACTCGCGGCAACAACGGTACCATCTCCGGCTTTCGTTGTTGTCGCACTGTATGTTAGTGCCTTTTGACAAGGTGCAAAAACTCCCGGAATGTCCGGATGCCCACACAGACTTCGTTCAGAATATGTTACCCCATCAATTGTTTTCTTTCCCCAACCAATAAGCGACACAGCTCGAGTAGATGAGGGAAACACGAAATCATCGATAGTATCGTGAACATGCTTTGCGGAATCAAAGATAGATGAATGAAGTAACAGTGGTGATAAGATGTCTCTCGCCAACGGTGCTGTCCGATGGTCAAAAGCGCCACTCAAGAAAGCCCGAAAAGCATCATACGCTAATGCGGACGTGGGTTTATTTTGTATTACCTGATAGCCAGAAAAATCAAGGCCAGCCATCATAGATCTTGCAAAAGATACTACGGGACCAAATAAGCTTGGTGTGGGTGTAGATGTCGCAGTCATCGACCCGATGAAATAATCTAGCGACGGAAGCAGCCCATATCCACCAGGCATATTTTCCCCCAGTTGTCGGGCGGTTGTTTTGTTTAAAATAAAACCACCTGCTATGTCTTCCCCGTCTCCATGAAGCAGTCCAGCAACAGCCTGCGGCGTACCAAGCTCGGGTACTGCTACCAAGACGACCTTATCGACAAGGTCTGCCTTTCTCTGATCTTGAAGTTTTTTCATAAGCATCTTTGCTACAAGTCCCCCATTGCTATGCGCTACGATTGTCACCCTGCTTGTCTTTGAACTTGAGGCAAGGGTTTGGATGGCGGTTATTAGTGTGGGTGTCACCACATCTTCTATGGATAAACGCCAATCGTATGGAAATACCTGCCAACTTTTTATTTTTCCATCCGTGACGAGCGCCTGTAACATGCTCATTAAATTCTTATATATACTAAAACCGAAGACACTATCTATGACCCCCTTCGCGTATATCGTCGGATCGAGACTCTTTCCAGCACTATCCATGAAGAGCTTGGCCACATCAGCATTTCTATTTGGTTCCCAGAGCTGATTTGTTGAGGTGCCAAATATTCCTCCCAACATACCCTTCTCGCCCCTATACAGTCGGCTCGCCTCTATGCCGGGTATGAAAAGCACGCTCGAGCAACAAGCCGGCGCCACCACTATAGCCTTTTGTACCCACGGCACCACATCAACCGGGCCATGAATATCTGTAGGCCTAGGACCTGCATCACTTCCCCACCAGTTGTTTCTGGCGATGATGGTATTTGAGGTGTCATTGTAAATACCAGAAATACTATTCCCTTCAATTGTACTACTCGAGATAGAGATATGATTTTGATCAAGATCATCACCAAAAAGATTACCTTCCCCGCCTGTATTCTGTGACAAGCCCCACGTACTCTCTAAGTGTGAAAGTACGGGGCCTGCCGGCTCGTAAAATGAATAGATGCCATAGCTATTTCCAGTAATCGTACTATCAACTATACCGACTATTGCCTTGTGAGCACTAATTCCCATCTCAGCGCCAGATATCACCGACGAAGACACTGTAGTTGTGCCAGCAAAAATAAAGAGACCGAGCGGAACGGTTATCTTTGTATGCACAAGAGTCGATGTAGAATTTACTAGATTGACCTCGCTCAACCCCTTTATGATTACCGGCTCTGTAGCGGATCCGTCGATACGAACATTGCTATTTCGAATATATAGATAATGCCGCGTATCTGCAGACGACTCGATGATAGTCCCGGGGCCAATATAAATATTTAGATATGGGGGTAAAAAAATATCGCCATCCAAAATATACGGGCCATCCCCTTTTGTCCAATAGATATTTTGCGAAAATACTGTTTCGTCGGAAATGTGCGTCTCTGCTCTTGCTTGGGCAGGCAACATAGTCAATGAAAATATAAATACTAAACTACTGAGAAAAATAGGTAGAAATAATCGTCGAGTAAGCATGATAGTTAAATGAATTAAACTAATAATGAATACATTCACGATATCAAATCGAGATAAAATCCTGATAAAGATTTGTTAAAGAAACGATAAAATCCATAGTTACAAAATATAACTATGGATCTGTATAGATTTCCTCGAGGGAAATGTAAGCTATTTTATTGATGGAGAAGCAAGAGCACTGTGGAAAGTAGTACGAAAATCAGGAAAAAAAGGTAGCCCATCCTTGTAACGGCCAGCAAAATAGAGGATCGAAAAACTGAGGCTTAATATAAATGTAAAGCCGAGTATAAATCTAAAAAAAGTCTGATCGAAAGGATTAACCATTGTTAGCAGCCATGTTAGAGATTCTTGGTTGCAACATAAGTATACACCAATTTTGACACCGTAGAGATAACGCCTGCGAGTTGAGGGAACGTCCCCTGCCCCTTCGTCATTACACAAAGAAGATACGGATTTGCGGCATAATAGACGATGCCGCAATCATGAAGTTCTCGACCAATAAAAGTTCCATCCTGAAGCTGGCTTGTACGTTCACCAAACTTATGCGCAACTATGGTGCTGCTCGCCACTCCGCTCACAAGGCCGTTATTAAAATTGGTCGAGGCAAGTAGTCCAAGAGCCTGCTCAGAAAGACCCCACGGCAAATAGGTGCCATTATATAAGGCACGAAAAAAAGTTGAGTACTGGCTAGCTGACATAAAGTTTGACGTCAAATAATTGTCTGTATTTGCTGGCACCGGTGGCAGCTGGAACGTCTTGAGTAAATTATCAAAATCAGCTTGATCAGCGGTAAGGAGTGCCACCTCTGCAGAGTTGTCTGAATACGCAATCATCGATTCAAGGAGCTGCTCGGCAGTGTAATATCCGCTTTTGAGTGTTTGCGACGGTGGATAATACTGGTCACTTGTCGTTCCCTGTTCATAATAGATCTTTTGGTCCAGAAAAGCTGGCACATCCGTCGCGTGTTTGAGGTAAGCTATTAATATGGCGACCTTAAGGAGGCTCGCTGGCTGATACTTTTCATTTTCATTGACCCCTGTCCAGTGGCCGCTATTGAGATCCCGAAAATAAACCGAGACCGAAGTGACGGCTCCTTGCTCTGTCACCATGGTTACGTAATTACTAAGTGAATTTCCTAATGGTGTAAGCTCGGGATACTCTTGTTTATCATTATTTGAATACAAAATCGGGTTGATTAACTTATATTCAGATGAGTTCGCTCGGATCTCGGTGATTGGTAGTATCGTATTTGGGTGATCGAGCACATACCAATGCCTCCCATACCACCCCAATGCAAAAATGCCGCACACAGCGACAACCACCGCGAGAATCTTCAGCCAATATAGTGTTAGTGGTTTTAACATGCCATGCCGTCGATAATTACTAGTACAGTATAAAGGAAAGAAATATGACACGCTAGTAGCACTAAAATTAACCAAAACAAAAACCACCTCTTTCGAGGTGGTTTTTGTTGTAGCTTTTTAACCCGCTACGAGGAGACGAACCTGGTTAGATAAACTAACGTATAGTTAGTTGTTTCCGCCCAAGAATACCTGTGAATGGAAGTCACTATTCAAGCCCTGGAGATTAAAGCTGATTGGAAGATTTCCAGACGCATTAAGATCTGCACGGCTGTTAAGGTTGATAGATGAAACACCTACACCAACCTGAACTGCTGCTGTTGTAGAAGCTGCATTGTTTGTGAGTGTACCACCACTAACAGTGAATGTTCGTGCTGAACCAGGAGTAATCTGGTAAACAGATGCAGTGTCATATGACTGTACGCCGTTTGAAGGTGTAAAGTTTGAAACTGTAACTGCGATACTTCCTGCACCCGTAGATGTCGCGAGTGAAAGAGCTGTCAAAGGAGTCGTGCTGATGAACAATGGGTTGCTTCCTGCTGTAATTGTGAAGCTACCGCTGAATCCTGTAACACCTGGGTAACGATTATTGTTTCCACCAGATACTGTAGAATTGATTGTCCATGTAGGAGAACCTGTCAAGGTTGCACCTGACAACACAAACTGCTGATTTGCACTTGGGAGTGTACCTGCACCACTAAGTGATAGAGCGTTTGAGTTAGCGTCAATACCAGTAACATTTGCTGCCAAAAGTGTAAGACTTGTAGAAGCTGTAACACCGCTAACTCCACCGTTTACAGTTACATAAACTGAAACTGGAACGTATGTGTTCATAGGAAGTGGAAGGTTGAAGTTTGTGAAGGTGACAGGAGTAGTTGCCGCTGAAGCGTTAGCGATTGTACCGCTAGTCAAAAGCGTGCTTCCTGTCTTCAACTGTACATTTGCAAATGCCGATGTACCTGTAGCTAGGTTTGTGTTCAAGCTAACTGTCAAACCCTGAAGTGTTGAATTGATATTCTGTGACTTGAAGTCAAAGACGCCCAATAGAACGTTCTG